>NZ_JBMDWJ010000105.1:0-5349 GCF_048595215.1 Siphonobacter sp. | reverse complement strand
TCCAGAATAGTACATCATACGCGGATTGACGCGGCGTTCCCACAATCGGTACTACCCGATCCATAAAGCTGGGGTAACTAACGGCCCACTGAAAGGACTGCATTCCTCCCATCGATACACCCATTACCGCATACAGGTGATTCAGCTTCAGGTGCTTCGTTACCAATTCATATTGACTCTTCACCATATCCCGGATCGTAAAGAGGGGGAATTTTTCGTTAGGCTGCGTTTTAGAATTCGAGGGTGAAGTAGACACCCCATTACCAATGCCATCAACCACAATGACGAAAAAATGGGTACTGTCGGCCATGCTCCCGGCATTAGCAATGCTGGCCTTTTGCTGGGAGGTGCCACCAAACCAGGTAGGCACCAGAATGGCATTGGAACGCTGCGGGTTGAGTTTCCCAAAGGTTCGGTAACCAAGGGTACAATTCTGAATCGTCAGCCCGTTTTCAAGTTTCAAATCTCCTAAGTCCGCAAACTTTTGCTGGGCTTGTAGACTACTGCCCAGACCTATCAAGAAAACCAGAATACAACGAAAAAGCATCGATTGAAAGGGGAAAACGTTATAAAATCATAACCTACAGGTGATCCAGTTGCTGAAGAAGTTCGAGTCCCGCCGGCCAGGAACCGTATCCCGAACCTACGTTGATATGTCCGGCATTGGTAATGGTGATTAGCTCGCTCCCCCATGCCTCTGCCATATCTTGAGCCCGTTCCATCGTCATATACGGATCATTGGTACTGCGAACAACGATGGAAGGGAAAGGAAGTTTTACCGTGGGCATGGGTGAAAATCCAGTCGTGCCGGAGGGGTACGAAGCGGCTTCGGTATCACTCGGAGCTACCAGCAAGGCGGCCTTGATCGGACGCTTATAGAGTTCTGCCCAGTAGGCAATCGTCACGCAGGCTAAGCTATGTCCTACCAAAATCACATTCGATACACCCGCCCGAAGCACGGCTTTATCCAGCGTTTGTACCCAGTCGGTACAGATGGGCGTTTCCCAGTCCCGCTGTTGAACGCGTTCAAGGTTGTATTGGTCCTGCCAGAGCGTCTGCCAGTGACCTTCGCCGGAATTTCCGAGTCCCGGGTGAATGAGTACGGTTGATTGAAACGACATAGCCTAAATAGAAAACTGGCAAAGGAGTGAATTCCCTTGCCAGTATAGCATTTAACAGTCTTACTAACAAATCCTCTTTATAATGAATCAGAGTCAGCCGGAGATTAATACAACGATTTGTACGTATAAAATCCCACTTCGTCCTCTTTCAAACTTGAAGCGATTTCAAACGTTTCCTAGTACACATCAATCTCAACCTGATTGCGTAAGACGTCTTCCAGCGTTTCCCGCTGCCGAATCACATGTGCTTCGCCATTCAGTACCAGTACCTCCGCCGGACGCAGGCGACTGTTGTATTGGCTACTCATGGCAAAACCGTAGGCTCCGGCGTTGAGTATGGCGAGAATATCGTTGGCTTTGACTTTATTGAGGGTACGGCCCAGGGCGAAGTTATCCGTTTCGCAGATGTAACCCACTACGTCATACACATCCTGTTCCGAATCATCCGGATTGGATGCATTCACAATATGATGATAGGCATCGTACATCATCGGACGGATCAGGTGATTCAACCCGGAATTCACGCCGACAAACGTACGGCCCGGAGCTTCTTTCACTACATTAGCCGATACCAGCAGGTACCCACATTCACTGACGAGGTACTTACCGGGTTCAAACCATAGTTGCAGGTTACGCCCGTATTTTTCACAGAATTCCCGGAAAAATCCCGATAGCTCGGCTCCGAATTTCTCCATATCCGTTGTATAGTCGCCTTCTTTGTAAGCTACTTTAAATCCACCGCCGAGATCGATGCACTGTAAGTCGGGAAAATCGTAGGCAAACTCGAATACGCGACTGGCGGCTTCGATAAAAGCAGAAGCTTCCTTTACGTCAGAGCCCGTATGCTGGTGTAAACCCACGATTTTCAGATCGTACTTTTCAACCAGAGCCAGGATTTCCGCCTTTTGCCGAATATCAATACCGAATTTAGACCCTTCGTGGGCCGTCATGATTTTTGCATTTCCTCCCGCCGCTACGTTAGGCTTCACCCGAATCATACAGGGTTTGGACGAACCATATTTCTGACCAAATTTTTCCAGTACGTCGAGGTTATCCAGGTTTACGAACGCTCCCTGTTCAACGGCAAATTCGATTTCGTCGAAGCTCACGCCGCTGGGCGTAAAGTTCATCTGATTTCCTGCGTACCCAGCCAGAAGTCCAATCTGTAACTCCTGCGGAGAAACCACGTCGAGATCCACGCCGTACTTACGCATGAGTTTGAGTACGGCTAGGGAAGTGAGAGCTTTACAGGCGTATTTAATTTTCAGATCAATCCCTGCGAAGGCCTGGTGAATGCTTTGAATTTGCTGAATAATTTTATCGCCGTCGTATACGTACAGGGGTGTACCAAAACGCTCGGCTAAATCAGTAACTTTCTGATTTTGTATGAAATAAGAACCTTCTCGGAGTTGCATGGGAATGTAAGAAAAAATAAAGCTGCAAGTTGGCAGAAAGTGACGGGTTTGCCAAAGAGGAATGCGTAGTTTATGGGATTAGTTTGACGTGTGCCGTCGGGCATTCCTGCGTTACACCTTGCCCCTCAAACGCCTTGACAAAAGCCAGGTAGCCGAAAACCCTATCTGCTACAGACTCCGATCTCTCACGCTGTAGATGGATTTATAAAATAGAAACGCAAGAGCCAACCCCGAAGGAGTTCAATGTAATTAACTCCGTATGCAATGCGGGGAACATGCCGCCCGGTAGGCACAGCCTACCAACTTAAAAAGTCCGTAGTGAATACTACGGACAACCCATCCCGCTAACTTTATTGGGTTTTACCCAATAAACTCCAAACTCCAAACTCCAAACTCCAAACTCCAAACTCCAAACTGCAGCGGCGGCCACTCTCATCTTTAAACATTACCCCCTAAATTTGCAATCTGCAAGGCAACGAGCCATTATTAACTATTTCTTAATCATCAACACATGCAGAAAACGATACGTTTCTGGCTTTTTCTTCTATTCACCTGTACACTTCTGACCACTCAGGCTCAGTTACAAAGTGGTCCCATGCTGGGCTAGTCCGACTACATGGAAGTCATGGTATGGGCTCAGACTAAGAAAGCGGCTAAAGTTAAAATTCAGTACTGGGAAGTGGGCAATCCCTCCAACAAACGATCTACCGATGAGGTCAATACGGAAAAATCCAACGCCTACATTGCTCATTTGTACGCGGATCAGGTAGAACCGGGTAAGAAATATGAGTATGAAGTTTGGGTGGATGGAAAAAAAGTAGCCCGCCCCTATCCGCTTCAGTTTCAGACTCAGCAACTGTGGCAGTACCGTACCGATCCGCCCGCGTTCAGCTTTGCTTTCGGTAGCTGTGCCTATTTCAGCGAACCCGAGTACGATCGCCCCGGTACGCCTTACGGTCAGCAATACGAGATCTTTACGAAAATTGACAGTCTGCGTCCTGACTTTATGGTTTGGGGTGGCGACAACAATTACTACCGGGAGGTGGACTGGAGTACGCGTACGGGGATGCTCCGCCGCATGACACACGGTCGCTCATTCCCGCAACTGCAATCCCTGCTGGCCCATACGCACCACTACGCCATCTGGGACGATCATGATTACGGCCCCAATGACTCAGACCGCAGTTTCTGGATGAAGCGTGATGCCCTCGACATCTTCAAGCAGTTCTGGGGGAATCCGAATTATGCCTTTGAAAAAGAAGGCATTACGGGCACGTTCCAGTGGGGCGATTGTCAGTTTTTCATGCTGGATGACCGCTGGTGGCGAGCCCCCAATGAAATGGAAGGCTCGAACAAAGATTACCTGGGTAAGAAGCAGCTTGACTGGCTGATCGACGCTCTGAAATTCAGTCAGGCCACGTTTAAGTTTGTAGTTTGCGGCGGTCAGGTGATCAATCCGGCGGCTCAGTTTGAAAACTACTCCGTATACGCGGAGGAGCGGGAAGAACTGCTGAAGCGGATCGCGGAACAGAAAATTCCGGGCGTAGTATTCCTTTCGGGCGACCGTCACCATACGGCCGTGCACAAACTCCAGCGATTCAACGCGTATCCTTTCTACGATTTCACTATTTCGCCGTTCACCTCCGGTCCTGCCCGTCAGACCAAAGAAGAAGCGGTATCTCCGACACTATTACCCGAAACTGTACTGACCGAACGTAATTTTGCGGTTATGTCGCTTTCCGGTGCCAAAAACGAGCGGGTATTAACCGTAAAAGCGTACAACACCCGGGGCGAACTGAAGTGGACCAAAGAAATTAAAGCCAGTGAATTGAAATAAGTAATGTAATTTTAGAAGACATCTATCGTCACAAAGTAGAAGCCATTGATTATCTTACTGATAGTCAATGGCTTTTACTTTATGGTTACGAGTTAGTTACGCCCAGGTCCAAACTAAGTTAATCTCTGGCAATTGAGGAAACACCTACAGGCATGTTCACAACTAAAATCCCGTACGTGAAACTGAATTTATAATCGTTCCTTGATTTGCTTACAAGCTTCAGGGGTTTGCATACAGGCGTGTGACTACGCCTGCCGACCTTTGCATCATGGAAATAAAACAAATCGCATTGGGCAGCCAGGGTTTGGTTGTACCAGTAATCGGCCTGGGCTGTATGGGCATGACGGGCTTTGAAGAGGGACACATGTATGGTCCTGCGGATGAACAGGAAGCCATCGCAACGATCCACCGTTCGCTTGAGTTAGGCGGTACTTTTTTAGATACTGCCGATCTGTACGGACCGCTGAAGAATGAGCAGTTGATCGCCAAAGCAATCAGTGGTAAACGTGATCAGTATATTCTGGCGACCAAGTTTGGCTGGGAGATCGACGACAACAACAAGGTAACCTGGGCCATTAATGGCAAGAAAGATTATGTGAAGAAGTCGTTGGAGCGTTCGCTCAAAAATCTGAATACGGATTACATCGATCTGTATTACCTGCACCGTCTGGATAAAAATACGCCGATTGAGGAAACGGTTCAGGCGATGGCGGAGCTGGTTCAGGAAGGTAAAGTGGGGTACATCGGTTTGTCGGAAGTTTCGTCCGAAACGGTGAAGCGAGCCCATGCCGTACACCCGATCACTGCCGTACAAAGCGAATACTCATTGTTCGAGCGGACGGTGGAAGAACGTGGCGTTCTGGCAACCTTACAGGAATTGGGTATTGGCTTTGTAGCGTACTCACCGCTGGGTCGTGGCTTCTTGTCGGGACAGATCAAAAGCATCGATGACCTACCTGAGCATGATTTCCGCAGG
>NZ_JBMDWJ010000104.1:0-31310 GCF_048595215.1 Siphonobacter sp. | reverse complement strand
GAAGAACCCAGCGTCAACCTGTTCAGCTTTAATAACCCGTACGGAGCCTGCAAACGCTGCGAAGGATTTGGTACTATTCTGGGGATTGACCCCGATCTGGTATTCCCCGACCGTAACCTGTCCGTCTTCGAAGGAGCCATTGCTCCCTGGCGTACGGAAAAAATGGGCGAGTGGCTCACGCCGCTGTTACGCAATGGCATCCGCTTTGATTTCCCGATTCACCGGGCGTACAAAGAACTGAGTCAGGCTGAAAAGGACTTACTCTGGAAAGGGAACAAGTACTTTGGCGGTCTGGATGATTTCTTCAAAATGCTGGAAGGCGAATCCTACAAAATCCAGTACCGGGTGCTGCTGAGTCGCTACCGAGGCCGTACGGTATGTCCGGAATGCCGGGGGTCGCGACTGCGGAAGGACGCCGGATACGTAAAAATTAACGGTAAGTCCATCGTTGACATCGTTTTACGCCCAATCTCCGAAATCGCTCAGCTCTTCCGCGAAATGGAACTGCCGGAGTATCAGGAGAAAGTAGCCCGCCGGATTCTGACGGAAATTCAGAACCGACTGGATTATATGGAGCGGGTAGGGTTGGGGTACCTAACGCTCAACCGTTTGACGAATACACTTTCCGGCGGAGAATTTCAGCGAATTAAACTGGCAACTTCTCTGGGTAGTGCTCTGGTAGGTTCGATGTACATTCTGGATGAACCCAGTATCGGATTGCACCCCCGTGATACACAACGATTGATTTCAGTATTAAAGTCTCTTCGTGATCTGGGCAATACCGTAATCGTAGTAGAACACGAGGAAGAAGTCATGAAGGCCGCTGATGAAATTATTGACATTGGCCCCGAAGCCGGTACGGGCGGTGGACAGGTCGTTTTCCACGGCGACTGGAATACCATTGAAGATTTACGCTTGGAAGGGCCACGCGAGGAGACGAGTTCATCGCATACGCTGGCTTTTCTGACGGGACAGGACGTGATTCAAACGCCTAAATTCCGCCGTCGACCTTCGGGTTGGCTGGAACTGAAAGGAGCCCGGGAAAACAACCTACGGGATGTGAATGTCCGTTTTCCGCTCGGTACGCTGACGGTGATTACGGGCGTGAGTGGTTCCGGAAAGTCTACGCTGATCCGAAAGATTCTGTATCCCGCTCTGGGTAAGATGCTGGGAACGTATTCAGACGAATCGGGTAAGTATACCGAACTGGTTGGCGATTTGAAAGGATTGTCAGCCGTGGAGATGGTCGATCAGAATCCGATTGGGAAATCCAGTCGTTCGAACCCGGTTACGTACGTAAAAGCCTACGATCACATTCGTCAGCTGATGAGTGACCAGCAACTGGCCAAAGCCCGTACCTATAAGCCGAGTCATTTTTCTTTTAACGTGGATGGCGGTCGTTGCGAAACGTGTCAGGGTGAAGGGCAGGTGAAGATTGAGATGCAGTTCATGGCCGACATTTACCTGACCTGCGAATCCTGCGGCGGCAAACGCTTCAAGCAGGAAATTCTGGAGGTCAAGTACAAGGATAAAGATGTGGCTGAAATTCTGGATATGACCGTCGACGAAGCCGTCACTTTCTTCCGCGATGAACCCAAGATTTACGAAAAGCTGATGCCGCTGCAGGAAGTAGGCTTGGGTTACGTAACGCTGGGTCAATCGTCTAATTCACTTTCGGGTGGAGAAGCTCAGCGGGTAAAACTGGCGAGTTTCCTGGGAAAAGGCAATCCGAACGCTGGGAAAACGCTCTTTATTTTTGACGAACCTACCACGGGACTCCACTTCCACGATATCCGCAAGCTGTTGAAATCCATCAATGCTTTGGTAGAACAGGGGGATTCGGTGATCATTATCGAGCACAATACGGAAGTCATCAAGTGTGCCGATTACATCATCGATATTGGTCCGGACGGGGGCGAAGCGGGTGGGCAAATCACCTTTACGGGAACGCCAGAAGAGATGATCCAGCTGGAAGATGAGAATTATACGGCTCAGTTTTTGAAAGAAAAAATGGCCGAGTAAACAGATAAGTGATTGTAGTATAAAGGGTCCGTTCAGCGACGGGCCCTTTTTGCTTTTGGTCCTGCTTGTTTTGGGCTGAGTGACAGGGCTGATCGGAAAGAAAATACTTGATTTTTCTGGAAAATAGGGAGTAAGCCTTTGAATTTCAGTAATAAACCCGCTATATTTGCACTCCCTTTTTCAGCTATGATGCCCAAAAGTATCTGAAAATCAAGAGGAAACATTCAAAGATAATTAATCGTGGACCAGTTAAGCTACAAAACTGTTTCAGCCAATCCAGCGACCGTAACTAAGGAGTGGGTCATTGTTGACGCTGAAAACGCGATCTTGGGTCGTCTGACCAGCCAGATCGCCGCTATCCTGCGGGGTAAGCACAAAACCAACTACACGCCTCATATCGATTGTGGGGATAACGTGATCGTAATCAACGCCGACAAGATTCGTCTGACGGGTAACAAAATGACTGACAAGCAGTACGTGCGTCACACGGGTCACCCCGGCGGACAGCGTTTTGCTACGCCTCGGGAAGTTTTGGAAAAAATTCCTGCTCGGGTTATCGAATATGCCGTAAAAGGTATGTTGCCGAAAACGCGTCTGGGTCGTCGCCTGTTTACGAACCTGCACGTGTATGCTGGCCCTAACCATCCGCACGAAGCTCAACAACCGAAGAAAATCGAATTGTAATCTTTCGTTGCTCGTGAATGGTTGGTGGGGGTTCAGTACAGATGTACACTGAGGTTCCAGAAACTAGGTTACGATTAACGGTAAATGAATACCAAACCAATGGCAGAAGTAATTAATACGCTCGGCCGCCGGAAAACTGCCGTAGCTCGCGTTTATTTGACGCCGGGTAACGGTACGATCACGGTAAACGGCCGCGATTTCAAGGAGTACTTCCCTTCTGAAGTTCTCCAAATTGTTGTAAACCAGCCTTTTACTACTACCAACACCCTGGGTGCTTATGACATTAAAGCAAACCTGGATGGCGGTGGAGTAGCCGGTCAAGCCGAAGCTCTTCGCATGGGTATCTCTCGTGCGTTGGATCAGGTGAACCCTGAATTCCACACGGCTCTGAAGAAAGTTGGCTTCCTGACGCGTGATGATCGTATGGTGGAACGTAAGAAACCAGGTCGTCGCAAAGCTCGTCGTCGCTTCCAGTTCAGCAAGCGTTAATAGTGTGGTTGTTAGTTGCTGGTTCGTAGTTGTTTAACTATCAACCATCAACTAAAAACTGACAACATTTTTGCCTCTGATTCAGGCTTGCAGTGTCCGACGCCGAATCATGCTTTTTTTACATCCTTTTTGACTTAACAACAAAATGGCACAAGTAAGCTATAAAGAACTCCTCGATGCCGGTGTACACTTTGGTCACTTGACCCGTAAGTGGGACCCGAAGATGGCTCCTTACATCTTCATGGAGAAAAACGGCATCCACATTATCGATTTGAACAAAACGGTAACCCTTCTTGATGAAGCGTCTACCGCCCTCAAATCAATCGTTCGTTCAGGCCGCAAAATCATGTTCGTAGCTACGAAAAAGCAGGCTCAGGAGATCGTTTCGGAAGAAGCTCGTCGTCTGAAAATGCCTTACGTAACCGACCGTTGGTTAGGTGGTATGCTGACTAACTTCGCGACGATTCGCAAGTCGTTGAAGAAAATGACTCAACTTGAGAAAATGCTTAAGGATGAGACGACGTCAGCGAACCTGAACAAAAAAGAAAAACTGGTCCTTACTCGCGAAAAAGATAAATTGGAGCGTGTACTTGGTGGTATCGCTGACCTGACTCGTCTGCCCGCAGCTCTGTTTGTGATTGACGTGAAGCGTGAGCATATCGCCGTGGCTGAAGCTCAGCGTTTAGGTATTCCGGTATTCGCCATGTGCGATACCAACTCTAACCCCGAATTGGTTGATTTCCCGATTCCTGCCAATGACGATGCTTACAAATCAATCAGCCTGATTACCCTGGCGATTGGTAAGGCCATCGAAGAAGGTCTGATGGAGCGTAAGCAAGATAAAGACGATGCTCGCGTTCAGGAAGAAGAAGAAGCCAAACGGGCCGTTGATTCAGGTGCTGACGTAGCTGAAGCTCCTGCGGCAACGACGGAGGAAGAAGCCTAATCTTAGGTTAGATCTTTGATCCCTGTGAATAGCCCGGAGCTTTAGCTTTGGGCTATTCCGTTTAGAATTTCTAATAAGTTTGATAGGTTCGATAAGGTTTGAATCTTTGAAATTACGTTTTCAAGCATTTAAACCTTCAAACTTGAAACTATTCAGAAACTTCTTAACAAAAGCTTAATTTCATAATCTGGGACAATCGTCCCTATTTCACGGTAAAAACAAACTCACTACAATGGCTGCAATTACCGCTGCTGACGTGAACAAACTCCGCCAGATGACTGGTGCGGGGATGATGGATTGCAAAAAGGCTCTGTCTGAAGCCGATGGCGATTTCGAAAAAGCGATTGAAATTCTCCGTAAAGCGGGCCAGAAAGTGGCTGCGAAACGTGCTGACAACGCTACTTCTGAAGGACTCATCTTAATCAAACTGAGCGAAGACGGTACTAACGGTAAACTGGTTGCTCTGGCTTGCGAAACGGAACCCGTTTCTAAAGTAGAAGACTTCCGGAATCTGGCTAACGCCATCATCGAGACAGCCGTTGAGAAAAACCCTGCTACGATCGAAGAATTATCAGCTTATACCTTAGCGGATGGTCGTACGATCCAGGAAACGATTACGGAACTGGTTGGTAAAATCGGCGAGAAAATCGTTATCGGTGCTTACGAAAACGTAACCGCTGAGCAAGTAGTTAGCTACATCCACTCAAACGGCAAGTTAGGCGTACTGCTGGCTTTCAATAACGTCCAGGGTGCTGAAGTACAGGAAGTAGGAAAAGACATCGCGATGCAAATTGCTGCGATGAAACCCGTAGCCGTAAGCAAAGACGACGTAGATCCTACGTTGGCTGAGAAAGAACTGGAAATCGGTCGCGAGCAAGCTCGTGCCGAAGGAAAACCCGAAGCCATCCTCGATCGGATCGCTCAGGGCCGTCTGGAGAAATTCTACAAAGAGAACACGCTGCTGTCGCAGGAGTTCGTAAAAGATAGCTCAATCACGATTGCCCAGTTACTGGAAAAAACGCAAAAAGGATTGACCGTAAAAGAATTCAAGCGTATTGCTTTAGCTTAATTCTTAGCGTATCGTTTTAACGGCTTACGGATCACACCGTAAGCCGTTTTTTTTATACAGTTTTTGAGGTAATCATAAGTATTTATAGGAATAAACATGGGCTTATTTAAGAATTATAAATATTTTTGCTCATATCCTATCTAATGTTTTCCTAATCCATGGTATCTAAAAAAGTAATCTATCTTCTACTACTATTAAGCTCGTTTTCTTTCTTTGCTCAAGCCCAAACAGAGCCTATTCCCGTAAAAAAAGACACAACGTACTGGCGAAAGAAAAAAGAATTCGGCTTGAATTTTAACCAGGGTTCTTTTAGTAATAACTGGCAGGGTGGGGGCGTCAATAACTTAGGTTTAGGAGCCTTTTTTAATGCCAAAGCCGAGTATCGAAAAGAGCGGGATAGCTGGGTAAATGATTTTCAGAGCCAGTTTGGCTTTCAGAAGATCAAGAATCAGGAGTTCCGAAAGAGTATTGATCGGCTGTTTTTCGATTCTAAATACGGAAGGAAATTAGGGCAGGATACCATCTGGGCTTTTGTCGCTAACCTGAACGTACTGACCCAGTTTGCGAATGGCTTTGACTTTAATTATGCTTATGCCAATCAAACGTATCCGCACATATCGGGTTTGATTACGCCTTTCTTTTTAACGGAAGCCATCGGTATTGAATGGCGACCCACTTCTTTTTTCAATCTCAACTTCCTGCCCGGTTCCGTACGTCATACGATTCTGGCCGATAAAGATTTGTACCGGGAAATTGACGCTCGCAATGCTACGGAAGTAGAAGCAGGCGGTACGCCTTATGATTTCAAAAACTACGGCGTCAAGCGGGGCAACCGGACCTTAACGGAAGTAGCTCTGATGCAAGTAGTGGCTAATTTCGATAAAGACATTTTCAAAAACGTAAACTTGAAATTCCGCTACCAAGCTTTTGCTAGCTTCAAAGACCTTAGGGCAATTGATAATCGGTTGGATGCAAAGATTACGGCCAAGATTAACCGGTTCATTAATTTCAACTTTGATCTCATCGCTCTATACGATCAGGATCAGGTTACCAAAATTCAATATGCCCAATCTATGGGATTAGGATTTTTGTATACCTTTAAGTAATCTTCTTGAAATCTCCTCAGTTATCGCTTGTACCTTAAAACCTTACCGTCATGCTAAAGGAATTTAGAGAATTTATTGCCAAAGGAAATGTTCTGGACTTAGCCATCGGGGTGGTTATTGGAGCAGCCTTTGGAAAAATTACTACGGCTTTGGTAAATGATATTCTGATGCCGCCCATCGGGTTATTGTTAGCGGGAGTTGACTTAAAAGATGCCAAATGGGTGTTGAAAGCAGCTAATGAAGCGGCGAAGCAACCCGAGGTAGCTATTACTTACGGTTCTTTTTTACAGGTGGTGATTGAATTCATGATTATCGCCTGGGTGCTATTTTTAGTAGTAAAGGCGGCTAACCATACGGGTTTGATGCAGAAAAAGGAAGAGTAATAGAATGGATTACTACTAGAAAAATAGTCTGATCTTCGGGTCAGACTATTTTTTTGTATAAATGCGGATCTTTTGAAGTCTCATTGGAAGATTTCTCATCCTGTGAAATACAGGATTCAGCCCTTAAATTCGCGGCAACAGATCGTATACAGACATCATGGCAAAAAAGATTGTGGTTTTGGGCGGTGGCGAAAGTGGCGTAGGTGCTGCTTTACTCGCTCAGGCTAAAGGTTACGACGTATTTCTATCCGATAAAAGCGAACTCGGTGAGGCGTACCGCAACCAACTACTTGAACACGGCATTCCATTTGAGGAAAAACAACATACAGAAACTCGGATTTTTGAGGCGGATGAGATCATCAAAAGTCCCGGCATTCCCGATCATATTCCTTTAATCAAAAGTCTGCGGGAAAAACAAATTCCAGTCATTGGGGAAATTGAGTTTGCTGCCCGCTTCACAAAGGCCCGTCTCATTGCAATTACGGGCTCGAATGGGAAAACGACCACTACACTGTTGACGTACCACCTCTTAAAAACGGCAGGACTAAACGTAGGGCTGGCCGGAAACATTGGGGATAGCTTCGCCAAACAGGTCATTACGGATTCCTTTGACTATTATGTGTTGGAAATCAGTAGCTTTATGCTCGATTCAATGGTTGAGTTTAAGGCTGATATTGCCATTCTGACGAATATTACGCCCGACCACCTGGACCGCTATCAGTACGATTTTCAGCAGTATATCGATTCCAAGTTTCGTATTCTACAGAACATGGGTCCAGCTGATACGTTCATTTACTGGCAGGAAAGCGAAGCAATCGCTCAGGAATTGGGCAAACGCACCATTATTCCCCAAACCTTGCCTATTTCGACCCATACGGAGCTGGCTGAGGGGGTATCTATCACTGCTACTAAGATCATCGCTCATACGGCTACGCAGGATTTTGAAATAGCCTTAGCGGATTTGCCCATTGCGGGTACGCACAATGCGTTGAATGCAAGCGGTGCTATTTTGGCTGCTCTTTCGCTCGGCGTATCCGATGAAGCGATTCGGGAAGGTCTACGGACGTTTCAAAATGCTCCGCACCGCCTTGAACCCGTAGGAGAACTGAAAGGCATTCGTTTCATAAATGATTCGAAAGCGACCAACGTTGATTCGGTATTCTTTGCTTTGGGTAGTTACGCTGAACCACTGATTCTAATTATGGGGGGCGTTGATAAGGGCAATGATTACACGCAAATTGAAAGTTTGGTAAGCGAAAAAGTAAAAATGCTGATCTGTCTGGGAACGGACAACACGAAGCTTCAAACGTTCTTTTCTGGGAAAGTACCCGTGATTCTGGAAACGCAACAAATCGAACAGGCCGTTGCCTGGGGCTATGAACAGGCTACTGCTGGCGATGTCGTACTGCTATCACCCGCCTGTGCCAGTTTTGATTTGTTCAAGAATTATGAAGATCGGGGCAACCAGTTCCGCTCACAAGTACAGAAATTGATTCATAAAAATAGCTAGGAATGATGAAAACATACGGCTGGCTTTTTGCCTGGGCTTGGGCCATCCCCGTCTGGGGGCAGGTTAATACCAATCAGTTCGGGGCTAATAAAATTGAAGGGGGGAATCAGATTGCTGTAGGAACCTATACCGAATATGAGAACCAGCCGTATTGGATGGAGGAATGGCCAAAGGGCTTTCTGAAAACGACGGCAGGGAAGTGGTACGCGGCTGAAAAGCTGAATTACAATATCTCGACCGATCGACCAGAATTTCAGGAAGGAGAAAAGCGATTCAACCCCAAACTTGAGTTAGCCGCGTTTACGCTCGGAGACACGACCAGCGGCGTATACTTTCAGAATGGCTTTCCAGCGATTGATCAGCAAACAGCGAAGAGTTTCTATCAGATACTAAGCAAAGGCTCCGTAAAGCTGCTTAAATACACCAAAGCTACCCTGCTAGATGTAACCAGCTTTAATTCGGCTACGAAGAAAAAGCGTTTTGATTTTAACGAGATGTACTACGTGTACCGACCCGATCAGAAAATCATCCGCGTGAAGAAAGATAAAAAGTCAGTACTGGAAGCCTTACCTGAGCAGGCCAGTCGGATTGAAGAGATCGCTAGTCAGCGAAAATTAAAACTGAAGAATTGGGAAGAAATCCGACAGGTATTGGATGCCTTGTAATTCTTCGTTCCTACCAAAAACAAACCCCGGCCTTACCGAGCCGGGGTTTTCTATAGAAACCTATTGGTGTTGTTACAAACTTTTGACCTGTACTACATACGCACCGAATACACCTAGACCATTTTGAATATTGGAGTACACGGGTACAGCCTCAGCAAATGGATTGTCACCTACTTCACGCTGTAATTTCACGGTACGGAAAAACTCGTAGTAATTGTGGTCTACGTGATAGACGAACGAATACATGGGTGCCGCACTCGTAATCTTTTGATCGGTTTTGCTGGTCGCCTTACCGAGCAGAAAACTCAACGTACCCGTCGTGATGTGTTGATTGGTGGCTTTGGAGTTATCCAGGAAGGCAATGACCGCGGCATTTTTCAAACGAACACAAGTAGAGTCGCCTTTTAGGGTTTTAATTTTAACGGGAGTACCTTCGCCACTGCCTACCATGTAGTAGTTCGTCTGACTGGATTTAGCATTATTCCAGCTCAAGCTTCTCTTACGGTATACATTATACGTTGATGCGTCGGCCTGTTCGTAACTCAGTTCACTGTCTTTTGCATCCAAAGCATGAAGCATATTCGGAATGGTACAGGTTGCTTGTGTTGCGGGTAATCCCGGAGCCGTTACTTTGAGCGTATACGTACGACCAGCAACTAGCATGAAGTCTTTAGCCTGAATTTTGTACGTATTGTTTTTGGCATTCGTAAGCTTTACTTCTTTGCTTCCGTCGGATAACAAAACGGTCGCATCCAGTACAGGGTTAGTCGTACTGCGGTTGCCGCTACCTTCACCCGTGATGGGGCGATTTTCATTCACAATGGCTATAATATCCGTATCCGTAGGGTTCAGGTAGCATTCTACGATCAACTTAGGATTACTGGTGATCGTGATATCGTCAGAAGGTTGAACGCAGGAGGTAATTCCAAATACAATAAGAAGAGCGGTTACAATAGAGAAAACGTTCATGGTCCTGTTTCGACAAGTCATTAATAATGAGCAGTTAGGCACTAATATTCCTGACAGACTTGGGGTGGAAGTCTAGTAAGTTTTAAATGATTACGAGTGACTTGGCGGTATACACGAGCAGCTTCAGGGGTTAAACTGAGGCTGAAACACAGCTACGGGCGAGAGGATGGTAATCTCTGGCAACTAGCGGTTGTTTTAATCAGCATAAATCGTGGGTATGACTCGGGCCTAGACTATGAAGTCTTTTAGGGAATCATCACTTGGCGGAGTGTTTGTTGCTTCATTGGGTAGAATCACCTTGGCGGAGTGGAAGCAAACGAGTTTCAATAAAATGACGCTTCCTACTATACACTTGAAACGTCTTTGTAAAGTAGTTTTTTCTTACTCTTAGAACTACTTGTTGCTGTATTGACAATGCAAATATGGCTCTAATTTGCAGGGCTAGCCTTTTCAATTCGATCAAGTGTAAGATTTGGTCTGTATTTGGTAATTGTGCAGGGCTGTTTGAAATACCTATTTCAAAAAAAGGCCTCTAGATGGCTGGAAAGGCATCTTTTTTGGTAGAAAATGTAGAAGTACTACTACAAGACAATTCAAGCATTACTACAAAAATGAGCTATGTCAAGAAGACAATAAGCAAAACCTGAGAAGATAGCGTATCCTTCGGGGCGGGTAGTAGAGGGGTATATAAACAAAAAAAAGAGAGTGGAATATCCTCTCCCTTTTCCGTAATCTGCTCTATTATTATGAAACTGCTTTTACTAAAATTTGAAGTTGTAGGAAACGCTCGGTAGTACCGGAAATAATGTAACCTGCTTCAAGGTGTTTACCACATTCTTCGTTCCGGCTACGGTAGAAACATCCGTAGCATCGAAGTAGTAGAAGAAAGGGTTTTGATGGTTCGTAGCGTTGTACAGGCTGATTTCCCACGTACGTCCGTGACCATTTTTAGATTTATGAAATTGCACGCCCACGTCTAAACGCTGATAGGCGGCAGCCCGAAAATTATTCCGTTGACCAAATTCCTGAAATACCCGTCCGGTATAATAGTTTTTCGTCTCACCCAACGTCTTTACTGAAGAATTTCCCTGAATCCAGTACTGTCCCTTGGGCAGGGTCATAGCCTGACCCGTACCATACACGTAAGAAGCCGATAGCGTTACATTTTTGTTGAGGTGATAGATTCCTACCAGCGAAACATCGTGACGACGGTCATAACGAGCCCAGAATTTCTTACCAAAATTCAGTTCGTCAAATTGTTGTTGCGTCCAGGAGAGCGTATATCCAGCCCAGCCCGTAAAGCGGCCCGTCTTTTTCTGTAATAGAAACTCTGCTCCGTAACTCCAGCCTTTTCCCTGCGTAATCTGATCTTCCCAATTACCGGCGTTAGCGGTACCGAACGAAAGTGAGCTAGAGCCTTCTTTGTAAGCCACCATATTGTCCATGGTTTTGTAAAAACCCTCAGCCGTAAAGCTTAAACCTGAATGCATGTCTTTCGCAATACCGAATGCAATCTGTTGCGAAAACTGAGGAGCCGTATGATCGGAGGCCGGAATCCAGAGGTCCGTAGGAAGGCCAATGCCTGAGTTTGTAAGCAAATGCACATATTGACTCATGCTGGCGTAGGAAGCTTTTACCGCCCAATTATAAGGCATGGTATACGCAATCGCCAGACGTGGTTCGGGCTGTACGTACGTTTTGGTTTCACCCTGGAAGCCACTTACGCGTAAACCCGCATTAATTTTCAGAGCTGGAATAGGACTGTACGTGTCTTCTACATAAACGGCTCCTTCCAGGCCTTTCAATTGTACGGCGTTACCACTAACGGCTTCATGCTGGTTACCTACAGTCGTTGTGCTTGCAGGAGTAAAGAGGTGAGAAGTGGCCGTGATACCCGTTTTAAGTACGTGCTGAGTACTAGGAATCCAGGTTACATCCGATTTGAAAATCAGATCCCGAATGTCAGACTGGTTATTAAGGTGATAGGTAGTTTTTTCTTCCTCATTCACGACGTCGCGGTTCATGCGAGCCAAGGAATGATACTGCGAGTATACCGCCGATGTCGTCAGCGAAAGTCCCGGACTAAAACGGTGCTTCCAGCGTAACGTAGCGGCGGTGTTACCCCAGTTGAGGCTTCCGCTTTCGTTGGAAAGCTTGCTATTCGTTTTGTACTTAAAATGGTCGTTACCGTTGTAGGCACTGATGCTTACGTAATCATCGGGCGTCACGTCGAAGCTGGCTTTCAGGTTCAAATCGTAGAAATAACCCGTATTGTTTTTCATTTCAGCGACGAATGGACTCAGTACCAGATCCGCGTAGGTACGGCGTCCGGATACGAGGAAGGAAGATTTTCCTTTCTTTATCGGTCCATCGAGCGTAAATCGACTGGAAATCAGTCCAATTCCTCCTTCGCCGTGCACTTTATGCTGATCGCCGTCTTTCATATCCATTTCAATGATGGAATATAAACGACCGCCGTGGTGAGCCGCAAATCCACCTTTCGTCAGGTTGACGGATTGAATGGCATCGCCATTGAAGAGCGAGAAAAAACCAAACAAGTGTGACGTATTATAGATCGGAGCGTCGTCGAGTAAGACCAGGTTTTGATCAGGGCCACCGCCGCGAACGTACATACCCGTCGAACCTTCCGCACCTTTTTGTACACCCGGCATCAGTTGCAGGGCTTTGATAATATCTTTTTCGCCTAAAAGCGAGGGAATTTCTTTGATTTGCTGAATGGGTACCGAAACGGATGACATTTGTACCGATTCAGAAACTTTGCTTGAAGTACCGGAGTGGCTTTTCACGACTACTTCTTTCAAGGTCGTATGCTGTGGCTGCATCTCAACGTTCAGATCCACGTTGGAAGTAATATCGGTAGCCATGCTTTCGGTTTTGTAACCGATAAACGAGAATGCAATCTTTACGAAGGGCCGGGCGGGTAGAGCGATGGAATAATAGCCATTCATATCCGTAGTAGTACCAATGCCTAAACTAGCGATGGATACCGTTACGCCGGGCAGGGCTGATCCCGTTTGGGCTTCCCGAACGTAGCCCCGAAGCGTATTTTTATCCGTTGCGGCTAGTTGCTGTGCGTAGGCCGCACCCAGGCCGATCCATACAAGTAAAGCAATGTTTCCAATACGAACAATGGAGTAAAGTGATTTCATAAAAGTTAATAGAGCAAATGAGCGGTACAAACGATTGCGTAACTCGGTACTTGATCTTACCGCTTGAGAAAGTTAGCGTTGCAATGCCTGCTGATAGGATTGTCGTTTGACGCTATAAAGATGGAGGCAGAAAGAGGGGAAGAACGGCCTAATTCGATCAACCGTAATAAACAGCGGTTAATCTGCAAAAGCAGCGGGATTTTGAAAAGCAACGTACCGCAATGTACTCCTGAATGGTTCTGTGTACTGTTTTCTTCGGAAGGTGGCTGGGAAACCGTACAAAGAAGTGTGTAGTAAAAGGCCGATTCTAACGAAGGAAACCGTACTTCATAAAAAAAGAGGAGCCTGGAAGGCCCCTCTGGTATGCGTTGGCAAGCTTAAAGTTTTAAACGTCACAAATCAGAACGCCCTGTTTGAGGGACTCCAGCATACCGGCTTTATCCTTGGGTGTTGGAACGAATTCCTGACCAATGTATCCTTTATAGCCCGTCGCTACGAGGGCTTTAATAATGGCCGGATAATAAATCTCCTGCCGATCATCGATTTCCGTACGGTTGGGCATACCGCCCGTATGGTAATGGCTGATGTATTGTCCGTACCGCTGAATGTTACGAATATGATCGCCGTGCATGGATTGCATGTGGAAGATATCGTAAAGCAGTTTGAAACGCTCAGAACCTACCGTTTCGCACAATGCCGAACCCCATTGTACCGTATCGCACTGATAATCGGGGTGGGAGTGGCGGGAGCTGAGTAACTCCATGGTGAGTGTAACGCCGTTTTTTTCCGCCGTCGGCATGATCCGCTTGAGTACTTTCTGGCAATTTAGAATACCCTGGTAGTCATCCAGACCATTCCGGTTGCCTGAAAAACAAATGAGATTAGTAACGCCAGCAGCCTTCGCCTCAGGAATAAGCTTTTCGTACAAATCCACCAGCTTATCGTGGTTTCTAGGATTGTTGAAAAAGCTCGTCAGTCCCGTACCGTCGGGCCATTTATCGGCTTGTCCGAGGGCAGAAGTCAAGCCGTATTTGGCCAGCGTAGGCCATTCACTCGGGCCGGTCAGTTCGATGGATTCGATGCCAATGGTTTTACAAGCCTGAGCGAATTCATCGAGTGGAATCGAGCCGTAGCACCACCGCGATACGGAATGTTTGATATTGCCTTTTAATTTAAGCAAAGGTGAGGCCGCTGCCTCCAGAGAAGTACCCAGGGTAGGAAGTGCTGCTACCGTGGCTGCTGAAGCCGTTTTCTTCAGCATGGAACGTCTATTCATAAACAGGTTTTATACAAGAGAGACGACGAATATACAGAAAACCCTAAATAGACCATATGTTCGGATAAAAACGAACTAGACTTCGGCTTGCCGAAAGGGTTTGATTTCAACCCGATCCCAGACTTTCTCCAGTAGGTAAGGTTCAGTTTCCAGCCACTTCATCAGCATGAATTCTTCCGGAAAATCCATAATAACAACCGATCCAATCATCGCTCCGGCGTCGGAGAGAATGGCTCCTCCCATGATGAAATGACCCGCTTGTTTTAATTCCCGCATGCATTGCAAATGGGCCGGTCGGGCCTCTATACGGCGACTGAGAGCGTTTTCGTCCGTAAAGTCATACGCCTGAATGTAGTACTGCATAGCTTACAGGTTAGCTCTGATGCGACTGGACGTAGCAGCCAGTTCCTCCGGGGAGAACTGTAATTTAGGATTTGAAAAATTCATGTCCCGCATGGACTGCATGGGAATCAGGTGGACGTGGGTATGCGGGACTTCCAGACCAATGACGCTGACACCAATCCGCAGACAGGGACAGGCTTTCTGAAGGGCCGGAGCTAATTTTTTCGCAACCAGCATCAGGCCCGTTAGTGTATCATCGTCTAGGTCAAAAATGTAATCTACTTCTTTCTTGGGTACCACCAGGGTATGTCCTTCGGTGAGCGGTGAAATATCCAGGAAGGCCAGATACTGATCGTCTTCGTATACTTTATGAGCGGGAATCTCGCCCTGAATGATTCGCGTGAAAATAGAAGCCATGATAACGAGGTTTACGTAAAATAGAATAGGTATGCCGTTCAAAAATAAACAGAACAGCGTAAAGTAGCCAAAGGTGATGGATTTGCAAGGGGGTAGGGGCATAAAAAAACGAGGTTTGATACCAGATCAAACCTCGTTCGTAATAAAAATCAAGCCTTACTTAGCGGGAAATTTCGAGTACTTCAAATTCCGCTTTTCCGTTGGGTAATACTACTTCGGCCATTTCGCCCACTTGTTTACCCAGCAAGCCTTTGCCAATAGGCGATTGCACGGAAATCTTACCCGTTTTCACGTCAGCTTCAGTTTCAGCTACTAATGTATAGGTTGCAATCATGTTGTTCCGCTTGTTTTTAATTTTCACAGTTGACATGATGGCTACTTTTGAGCTATCAATAATGGACTCATCCAGAATACGGGCATTAGCCAGTAATTGCTCCAGCTTCGCGATTTTCAACTCATGAAGACCCTGAGCTTCTTTCGCTGCGTCGTATTCTGCATTTTCGGACAAATCGCCCTTATCACGGGCTTCCGCAATCTGATGAGCAATATGCGAACGGCCTTTGGTTTTCAGTTCGTGTAATTCGGCTTTCAGCTTATTTAGACCTTCTTCCGTGTAATAGGCTATATTTCCCATAATCAGTAATCTAATTTTATAGGTTTAACGTTTTTTACTAGCTCTCTGCCAAGAGGCTACTGGTTGAGTTAGAACGAGTAAGCACAGGATAAAAATCAGGCAGTGTAGTGAATAACGGCCTGATCTTCAGTATGCCTGTGCTTGGGACTTCTAACGTAACGACAAAAAAAAAGAACGGTGACAAGATCGTTCTGCTGACAAAGCCCCTTGGGCTTACTTTACAGAGTCAATCTTCTCGCCGAAGTTCCAACAGCAGCCGCTTCTATCTACTACCCAACGGCTGCTTTTCAATTGGATGAACAAAATTAGCACATTTATCGCCAAAAGCAAGTGAAATTGTAAGTCTTTTCGGGAGGGGAAGTGGCCCGAAAGCGGTGGTTAAGCCTGAAGCGGTCCGTTTAAAAGTGCTTATGTTTGTGCAGAAAAAAGTGCTTTATGCCGACAGGATACCGATGATCGGGCACTCTTTTAGCTTTTTTGTACTTAGACTTTAAAGACGTACGCACGCATGAGAATTATATTTTTGGGAACGCCCGAATTTGCCGTCGAAAGCTTACGCACCCTGGTGGAAAACCAGTGCGAAGTAGTGGCAGTCGTGACGGCTCCCGACAAGCCCGCCGGACGGGGCCAACAATTGCAGCAGTCGCCCGTGAAGCAATACGCCGTATCGGTGGGATTGCCCGTATTACAACCCGAGAAACTGAAAAACCCGGCGTTTCTGGAAGAACTCAAAAGTTATCAAGCCGACCTTCAAGTCATCGTTGCTTTTCGGATGTTACCCGAAGTGGTATGGAATATGCCGCCTAAAGGTACGTTTAACCTACACGCCTCGTTATTACCGCAATACCGCGGAGCCGCTCCGATTAATTGGGCCTTGATGAACGGTGAAACGGAAACGGGGGTAACGACGTTCTTTCTGCAACACGAGATTGATACGGGTCCACTGATTTTTCAGGAAAAAGAACCCATTAGCGAGGACGATACGGTAGGATTGGTGTACGAGCGATTGATGAAACGGGGAGGTCAGTTGGTACTGAAAACCGTTCGGGCTATTGAAGCGGGCGAGTATCCACAGATTCCGCAGCCGGAAGCCGAAGAAATCAAGATGGCTCCGAAGATTTTTAAGGAAACCTGCGAGATCAACTGGCAGCAATCCGCCGCTTCCGTTCGGAATCACATCCGGGGTTTGTCGCCGTACCCAGCAGCCTGGACTACACTTCTCGGCAAAAATTGTAAAGTATACCGGGCATCCTTCGCGGAACAATCGGATGAAGCCGAGCCCGGCAGTTACCGTACCGACCACAAAACGTATTTGCAATTCCGGTGCAGCGATGGCTGGCTGGCGATCGACGAACTACAACTGGAAGGTAAAAAACGCATGGGCATTGAAGAGTTTCTCCGGGGGATGCAGGGCAAGCTTTAATTTCGGATTCGTACGCAGTTTTACAAGTTCTATACTACTTCATCGACATACCTGACGGTATATATGATTACCACCTCTGTATTTGACCTATTTAAAGTAGGACCGGGCCCTTCGAGTTCGCACACGATTGGACCCATGAAAGCAGCGTACGATTTTCTTCAGGAAATCCGGAAAGAAGAACAGCCCGGAACTTCCGTAGAAATTCATCTATATGGATCCCTTTCGGCGACGGGCAAAGGGCACGGTACGGATCGGGCTATTCTGGGCGGATTACTGGGCTGGCTGCCCGACACCTGCGACCCAAAAGCCCTGCTGGAACTCATGACGAAGCCGGGCCAGACGTATACCTTGCCCGTATCCGGCGAAATTCGGGTAGGGGAAGCCGACTTTATCTACCACCGCGGAAAGACGGATTTTCCGCACCCCAATACCATGATCCTTAAACTGACCGATGCTTCACAGCAGGTGTTGCTGGAACATGAGTACTATTCAGTGGGCGGGGGCTTCATTCAGCGAAAAGGGCAGCCAATGGAAGGGACGCGGGAGACCGAAGCTCGTTTTCCCTACGAGCATATGGAAGGTCTGACTACCCATTTACGCACGTCGGGACTAACGCTGGCTTCGCTGATGATTCAGAATGAAAAATCACTGACGGGGCTGACGGAAAAGGAAATCAACCGAAAACTGGATTTCATTATTGAAGCAATGGAAAAGGCCGTGAAACGCGGCTTACGGGCGAAAGGAACGTTACCCGGGAAAATCAAACTTCAGCGGAAAGCTCCACTGGTGTACGAACAGGCCAAAAAACACTCCCTGACTTCCGATAGCTTTCTGATGTTTCTCAATGCCTACTGTCTGGCTGCTTCGGAGGAGAATGCGGCAGGGAGTATCGTCGTTACGGCTCCAACGTCGGGAGCTTCCGGCGTATTTCCGGGATTGACGTATCTGATGAAACACCACTTTCATTACTCACCCCAAAAAATGCGGGAAGGCTTACTGGCCGCCGCTGCCATTGGCTTTCTGGTGAAACACAATGCAAGTATCTCCGGAGCAGAAATGGGTTGTATGGGCGAAATCGGTACGGCTTCGGCAATGGGTGCTGCGATGCTGGTTTACGCGGCGGGCGGCAGTATCGGTCAGGTAGAAGCCGCCGCCGAAATTGGGATCGAACATCACCTGGGTATGACCTGCGATCCGATTGGCGGATATGTACAAATCCCCTGTATCGAACGCAACGCGATGGGAGCCGTAAAGGCCTACAATGCGTACTTACTAGCCATGGCCAGTGATCCTTCGTACCAGAAAATATCCCTGGATAGCGTACTGAAAGTGATGCGGGCCACGGGCCGCGACATGTCGCAGAAATACAAGGAAACCTCAGAAGCCGGTTTAGCCCTGAGTATGACGGAATGCTGATTGTGGTTGATGGTTTTTAGTTGTTCGTTGATGGAGTATAAGAGAAAGGTATCACAATCTAAAACCAACAACTAAAAACCATCAACCAACAACTAAAAACAAAAATGATACACCTCGTAGTAGCGGTGGCTGAAAATGGAGCCATTGGAAAAGATAATCAACTGTTATGGCATCTGCCGGATGACTTGAAGCAGTTTAAAAAACTCACTTCGGGCCACACCGTAGTGATGGGTCGGAAAACCTATGAATCCATTGGAAAACCGCTGCCCAATCGTACCAATGTGATTGTCACCCGTAATGAAAACTACGAGGCACCGGGCTGTATCGTCGTCTCTTCCTTAGGGGAGGCCATTCGGACCGAATCCGACGTATATATTATTGGTGGAGCCGAAATTTACCAGCAGGCGTTACCATTTACCGATCGGATTCATTTGACGGAAGTACAGGCTTCGGTAGAGGGAGATACCTTCTTTCCTAAACTGGATTCAGCAAAGTGGCATGAACTCAGCCGGGAGACGCATCCCACGGATGAAAAACATATATACGCCTTTGATTTCGTTGAACTGGAACGGAGTACCATCGAAAAAATAGAGGCTTAGCCGAGCGGCTATTCCCGGAATAAGGCAAAAGCAAATCAACCTTTGTCCCGGAGAATGTCTACTTTTGCAGGTGTACAAATTTCCCCGAAAAAGGGAGGTTTGCTGAACAGTGAAAAACCGTAAAAACAGAAAACAATAGATTATGCCAGGTACCGAACTATACGGAGCAGAAGAACGCCAGGAAATTAATGATGTACTGGAAACCGGAATGTTCTTCCGTTATAACCACGACGCTCAACGCAATAACATCTGGAAAGCCCGCGAATTTGAAGCGGAGGTTTGTAAACTCGTCGGAGCCAAGTACGCTCATGCCGTATCTTCCGGTTCAACGGCCGTACAATGTGCCCTGGCGGCGGCGGGTATTGGTGCGGGTGACGAAGTAATCGTTCCGCCCTTTACGTACATCGCCACGGTGGAAGCCGTACTGATTGCCGGAGCTATTCCCGTATTCGCTGAGGTGGATGAAACGCTGTGTCTGAGTGCAGAAGGCATCCGTAAAGCTCTGACGCCGAATACGAAAGCCATCTGTCTGGTACACATGTGTGGTCAAATGGCCGACATGGATTCCATTATGGAAGTGGTAAAAGAGCACAACCTGATTCTGGTGGAAGACGCCGGACAGGCCATGGCCGCCAGCTACAAAGGTGTATCGACGGGCTTGTGGGGTGTAGCCGGAGCCTATTCCTATGACTTCTTCAAAATTGCGACGGCCGCCGAAGGTGGCGTGATGGTCACGAACGATGAGCAGATTTATAAGCTGGCCGACAGCTACTCCGACCACGGTCACGATCACATTGGCAACAACCGGGGTATGGAGCAACATCCCGTGATTGGCTTTAACTTCCGCATTTCGGAGTTACACGCCGCCATCGGAAAAGTACAAACCCAGCGGGTACCTTACGTACGCGAAAAAAATAACGAGTACAAAAAATACCTGATGGAGAAACTGGGACAAGTGCCCGGCGTATCCTTCGCCACCATTCCAGACCCATCGGGTGATTCAGCGACGTTCCTGAACCTGCTGCTGCCCGATACGGAAACGGCGGGCAAAGTAGTGGCCGAACTGAACGCCGCGGGCGTGGGAGGCTTCAACTACTGGTATACCAACATGTACCACTTTATCAACCAGTGGGATCACCTGAAAGAAATGCGTACGGCGGCTCGTCTGGGCGTGGAGAAATTCGGTGCTCCGCAGGACTACGCAAATCTGGACATTCCGAAGTCACAGGAAGTCATTGGTCGTCTGATTTCGTTCGGAATCCGCGTTACCTGGACTTACGCAGAAATCGACACGCTGATTGAAAAGGTATCTGCGGCGGTACAAAAAGTACAGCAGGTAGAAGCCTAAGCAGTGAAGAGTTAGCAACGGAAAGGCATTTAAAGCATATTACGAT
Organism: Siphonobacter sp.; assembly: GCF_048595215.1. NCBI lineage: Bacteria > Pseudomonadati > Bacteroidota > Cytophagia > Cytophagales > Cytophagaceae > Siphonobacter > Siphonobacter sp. The sequence goes on along the minus strand of NZ_JBMDWJ010000104.1, from coordinate 10,796 downwards.
GTTAAGTACAACCTTGTTATCCGAAATCCGATCCCTCAGTCCTGAATTACAGCAGGAGGTGGAGCACTTTGTCCAGTTTTTGAAAACGAAAATGGACCGGGAGTCTACGCTAAACGAACGGGAGTATGGTTATGCGAAAGGTAAAGTACACCTGAGTAACGACTTTGATGATCCCCTGGAAGCATTCGAAGAATATCGCTAAAAATGGACGTATTACTGGATACGCATGCTTTACTCTGGTTTTATGGCGGTGATGAATCGTTGCCAGTAAAACTGAGAGAGCAAATCAAAAGCTTCGATAACCGATGCTATTTGAGTGTAGCGAGCCTCTGGGAAATTAGTATTAAGCTGAGCCTGGGAAAGCTTGAGTTAGGCACCAGCCTACGGGAGTTTTTCGATTTCATTGATCGGAATAATTTTCATATTATTCCGATCGAATTTGAACATTTGCTGACTCTTCAACAATTGCCTCTTTTTCATAAAGACCCTTTCGACCGCATCATTATTGCTCAGGCGTTGACTGAACAGCTAACGGTAGCTTCGAAAGATCGTTTTTTCCAGGATTATGCTTTACCTATGGTTTGGGAATAACTTCCCTGAAGCCAGTCCTGAATGATAATTGAACAATAGTACCATGCATAAGAATTTCAAAGGAATTGAAAAGACCGTTTACGGACGGGGCAGTTTCAGTCAGCTGGGAGATATTCTGGCTCCCAAGCGGACCGAAAACAATCAGTATTTCGTCTTCATTGTGGATCAGTACTTCAAAGGAAAAGACCTCGAAAACCGGGTTCCCGCGGAAGCTAAAGATCTGGTGTACTTCATCGACGTAGACGTTCACGAACCTACCACCGAGCAGATTGATACGCTGCGGGACGAAATCCTGGCGAAACAGGGTCTTCCTTCGGGTGTCGTCGGCATTGGCGGTGGTTCGGTCATGGACATTGCCAAAGCTCTGTCGCTGATGCTAACCAACGAAGGTTCTTCGACGCTGTACCAAGGTTTGAATCTGGTGAAAGTACCGGGCGTGTACCACGTCGGTGTACCGACCATTTCGGGTACCGGAGCCGAAGTTTCGATGACGGCCGTACTAACGGGCCCGGTTAAAAAACTGGGTCTGAAATGCGAATGGACCGTATTCAATCAGGTCGTACTCGATCCCGAACTGATTGCTACGGTACCAACCGACTGGTGGTTCTATACCGGGATGGATACGTATATTCACTGTATCGAATCCGAAAACGGTCACTTCAATAACGCCTACTCACACGCCTATGCCGAGCAGGCCATGAAGCTTTGCCGGGATATTTACTTAGGCGAAAATGCCGGGCAAACGCCCGAAAACGACGACAAACTGATGGTAGCTTCCCTCATGGGCGGCCTAAGTCTGACGTATTCGGAAGTAGGCGTTTGCCATGCCCTGAGTTATGGCCTGTCGAAAATTCTGGGTACGCGTCACTGCTACGCCAACTGTTTGATCATGAATCACCTGGAGGATTACTATCCCGAGGGGGTTGCCGAGTTCAAGCAGATGGTAAAACGTTTTAACGTAACTTTACCGCAGGGACTGGCCAAGGAATGGGACGACGAAACCATTACCAAAATGGCTCACGTTTCCTACAATCTGCCGCACATGTGGCTGCACGCCATTGGTGAAAACTGGCAGGAAGTGATTACCATTGATGTACTGAAGGATTTATTCAAGCGGCTCTAGTAGTCGTTATCCCTTAAAAATTAAGATTATGTCGCAGAAAATCGTACGGGTTGGCGATATCGAATGTGGATCAGATGAGTTATTCCTCATCTCAGGTCCCTGCGTTATCGAAGACGAAAAAATCATGATGACCGTTGCCGAAAAACTCAAAGAAATTTCGGAACGTCTCAATATCAAGATGATTTACAAATCATCGTTTCAGAAGGATAACCGCTCAAGTTTGGATTACTACTCCGGCCCCGGTCTGGATAAAGGAATCAAGATTCTGGCGAAAGTGAAGGAACAGTTTGGTTTTCCTTTGCTGACGGACATTCACTACCCCGATCAGGCGGCTCCCGTGGCTGAGGTGGTAGACGTACTCCAAATTCCAGCCTACCTCTGTATGCAAACCATGCTGGTAACGGCAGCTGCTCAAACGGGTCGTGTCGTGAACGTCAAGCACGGCCAGTTCCTGGCTCCGGAAAACATGAAACATCCGGTGAAGAAAATCGAAGATTCCGGCAACGATCAGATCATCCTGACTGAACGTGGGTACACCTTCGGTTACAACGATCTTGTGGTCGATCCGCGTAGTTTCTACCACATGGCTCGTACGAACTATCCCGTGGTATTCGACGTAACGCACGCCATCCGGAAGTATGGTATTCCTTCCAAAGATTCCAAAGGCGGTGCTCGTGAGTACCTGCCCGTACTGGCCCGTGCCGGCGTGGCTGCGGGTGTAGACGGTCTGTTTGTGGAAGCTCATACCTGCCCCAGCGAAGCCCTGTGCGACGCGGCCAGCCAGTTGGATATTAGCTTACTGGAAGAATTCCTGAAACCCTTGCTGGAACTCCACGCCGTAGAAGTGAAGTACCGGAATACGTTAAAGGAGCTGGCTTAAAATCTGGCATAAGAATTTTGGAGAATTGTTGACTTCGAGTCCTGAAGTCAAACTCAGCAAAGCCCTCGGAGCATTCTCCGGGGGCTTTTTCTTTTTTGTACAGCCAGAGAAATAGACGGAAACGTTACATTTTCTCCAAAAATTGATCAAATTTATGGCTCAACAATCAACCCAACGGCCGGTTATGGAGGAAATCTCCCGCAACCTTACCCCAAATTTTTACATTACGAATAATGACGTTGAAATCATTGATGCCTTAGTTGACAATGGGGAAATGTTCAAAGATTTTTCGCGTAGCCAAGTAACTTCATTTTTGTGGGGAGAGGATTTTTGTTTAGTATTATTTTTCGCTGACGATTATGATCGCGGCTTTACCATGTACGTAGTGAGGGATTTTTCCGTAAATGTGCGGGACATGGCTCAACTCATTTTTGCTATTGACGAAATTCTAAACCAGGGTTATAACTACCGTCTATTTCACGCGGCCCGTAGTAAAGTAGAAGAAATGTTATATATGGCCCCGACATTCCGGGCGATGTGGGATAAAGCCGATCCGGAGGAAGAGGAAGATCAGCAGTATGGTCACTAAAAGCAAAGGTCAGTCGAATTTCGACTGACCTTTGCTGCATCCATGAATAGGGAGATATCAACCCCACTTGGCCTTTTGAATGTTGTCGATACTAGTCTTGATACATTCCATGGGTGGGCGTTTGCAAACATCCTGTTCCACAAAATATTGTTTCAGTCCGGCTTGCTTCGCGTGCTTGAATAAGTCCGCGAAATCAATACTGCCCGTACCTACTTCCGCGAATTCCTGCTGGGGTGTTTTAGCCATGTCCTTGACGTGCCAGAGCGGAAAACGACCGGGATACTTCGCAAAATACTCGGCGGGTTTTTCGCCCGCTTTTTCCACCCAGTACAGGTCCATTTCCATCACTACGGGCGTATTTTTTAGCAACAAATCGTAGGGCTTTTCGCCGTCCACTTTCTGCGTGAATTCAAAATCGTGGTTATGGTAACCCAGCGTCAACCCGGATTTTTTCGCCGTTTCAGAGCTTTTCGTCAGAATACCGAATAACTGCTTGTAATCGTCCGCCGAGCGTTCGTCGTCTACCAGATAGGCGAGTACGACGTATTTTTGTCCAACCGCCGCCGCATCTTCTACGGCTTTCTCCCAATTGCGGGTCAAGCCGTCGCCCATACCAAACTTCGTGGATCGGCCTGTGGTGTAGTGTCCGCTGACGGCTTTTAGTCCGTTGTCCTTCAGGACTTTGTTGTACTCGGCGGGCGTTTTACCGAAAAACTTACCCTGATTATAACTAAAGTTCTCTACCTGTTTGTACCCTAGCTTGGCTACCTGTTCCAGTACCCGCTCAATGCCCTGCTTCTGAATATCATCGCGAACCGTATAGAGTTGTAACCCAACGGATTTTGCCTGCGTAGCAGCCAGAGCTTCGAGTCCGACTGCGGAAAGAGCACCTATTCCTAAAGATGCCTGAATAAAATTTCTACGGTTCATAAAAGCAGTGAGTAGCTTTCTGTATTAAGTCGAAAAGTAAACGTCTTCAGTGTGTAGACTGAATAAACGAACGAGCTAATGTATGAATCCGTACGTGAAAAATGGAATATGGTAATAATTAATTTGGTTTTAATACGAAACAAAAGCTGGCTTAAGCCTGACCCAGTAGTCGTTTAACGTACTTACCCACAATGTCGAATTCCAGATTGACCGTATCGCCTTCGGCTAGGGCATGAAACGTTGTATGCTCGTAGGTATAGGGAATGATGGCTACGCGAAAAGTATTAATACCGGAATTAAAAACCGTCAGGCTGATTCCGTTAATACAAATCGATCCTTTTTCAACGGTTACGTTCCCCAGTGAAGTGTCGTACTCGAAATCAAACAGCCAGCTACCGTTTTCATCCTGCACCCGCGTACATACGGCCGTCTGGTCGACGTGCCCCTGAACAATGTGCCCATCGAAACGGCCATTCGCCTGCATGCAACGCTCCAGATTGACCGTGGATCCGCCCTGTAAACGCCCGAGATTACTCTTTTTCAACGTTTCATCAATCGCCGTAACCTGGTGGTATCCGTCGCCTACGGCAATGACCGTCAGACAAACCCCATTGTGTGAAACGCTCTGATCTATTTTCAGCTCCTGAGAAATCGGAGACTCGATGCTGAAGGTAACGTTGGTACCTGCATAAGTAAGTTCAGTAACCGTTCCTAACGCTTCAATGATTCCAGTAAACATATTATTATTGGCTTTTGCCGTTAAGTTGTAGATTTTTGCACTGCTGAGATACAGCAAAGTTGCAATACAATTGGTTCCGAATAGAACGGAGCCCCGAAAGATTGAAACTTTCATTGTTTAAACGCTAACATTCAGCGTACCGATCGTACTATGTCAGGAAGAAAAATACTCTTATTCGTTGTTGCCGCCGCCATTCTAGGGATTGTAGTCTATTCCTTCAGTAGTAAGAAAAAAGGCTCATACGCTGATGATTTACGAATGGAGCGGCTAGAGAAGGATCAGAATTACCGGACTTCCACCGAATCGCCCATTAAAGACAAAGCTGGTTTTCAGGGGCTGAAGTATTTCCCGGCGGATTCCACCTATGAAGTATTCGCGAAACTGGAAGAAACCGAAAGCACGAAAACCTTTGCCGTGCAGATGACGGGCGGGCAGACCGAGACCTATACCTTATACGGAAAAGTCCGGTTTGAGCTACAGGGAAAAACCTGCGAATTGCTCGTCTTTGAAAGCACGGAGGCAGGTACGCTTTTCATCCCTTTTAAAGATCAGACTTCGGGTAAGGAAAGCTACGGCGGTGGTCGTTACCTGGATATTCCCGAAAGCGACATTACCGGCAATCGGGTTACCATTGATTTTAATAAAGCCTACAACCCGTATTGTGCGTATTCGCCGGAGTATACGTGTCCCATTCCTCCGAAAGAGAATAATCTGCCCCTTGCCATACGGGCGGGAGAATTGGCGTACCATGAGTAGCGGATTGATTAACTGTTAATACCTGTATGCGATGAGTTATTTAATTAAGTCAGTAGAATCAGGATTTGAAATTTACTCGGAGGCTGAAAATCCTGTAGTAACGTTTACCTATGATAGTTGGTTTTCGAGTATAGGTCAGGCAGAAGTGAACCAGCGGAAATTGAAAATTAAATCCAAAAATGCCTGGGCCTCCAAATTCGACGTGTTCATCGACGATGTCGATCAGGGAGATATTGTCTTTAACTGGATGGGACAAATCATCATCCGTTTGTCCGTGGATGGTCCCGAAAAGGTATACTTACTCAAAAGCCGGGGGGTGTGGAATCACCACTTTATTCTGGAAGATACCGAAGGGATTACGCTCATGCTCATCATCCCGAAGTACAACTGGAGTAACCTGAATTACGAATACCAACTAAAGATTGAAGGCAATCAAGCCGTACCGCTTGAACTGGTGACCTCTTGTCAGTACGCCATTAATTTGTACATGACGATGCTAACCACGGCAGCAGCCACGTAGAAGGATAAGCTGAAATTGGGTAAAATCAGCCATTCAGACTGCTACTTCTTTTAAAATTAAAATCAAAAAAGCGGCCCCAGAAGAGCCGCTTTTTCCAGATGCGATAACGTACTCAGACTAATATTTGAAAACTTTAGTACCCGCCATTACTTCCTGGTTTTTCTCATCGAAGGTTACCCGCAGACCCGTACGGTACGCGGCATTCGACATGATGGTTGCAATCGAGTGCTGGTAACCCGCTTCGATGGGGGCGTTAGGCGTTTTACGGCTGCGTACGCATTCCATCCAGTTTTTGATGTGATTGAACGTCAGGGGATCACCACCGGTATTCGCTCCCGTTTCGACGCGGGGACCTTCCAGCTTACCCGAGGCCAACAGGTTTGCCTGCATGTTCATTTCAGCAGCATCGCGGGCCATCAAGCCTCCAGTGGGCGAAATATTGTTAGTATCCAGATTCAGCTCACCACCGTTCGAGTAATAGATTTCCTTGGTACCACCGGCTGAGTTACTGAAACGGCTGGCAAACGATACCTGGAAGCCCGTAGTCGGGTCATTCAATGGGCCGTAATCAAAGACTACCGTGAGCGTATCAGCGTTTTTACGACCATCTTTCCACTGATAAATGCCTCCATTAGCGACGGCCGAACGGGGGTGGGGCAGGCCCGAGAACCAGTGTACCGTATCAATCTGGTGGCTCATCCACTGACCCGGAATTCCTGAGGAGTAGGGCCAGAATAAACGGTATTCGAGGTATTTACGCGGATCAAACGCTTCGTGCGGACGATTGAGCAGGTAGCGTTTCCAGTCCACATCTTCCTCTTTACACTGAGCGACCAGAGCCGGACGACGCCAGCGACCCGGCTGGTTTACGTTCCACATCAGTTCCACCATCGTAATCGGACCAAACTTGCCCGATTTAATGAATTCTTCGGCGGCGTGGTAGTTGGCACCACTGCGGCGTTGCGAGCCAATCTGAACAATTTTTCCAGATTGTTTGACGGCTTTCAGTACCGCACGGGCGTCTTCCATGGTTTCGGCCAGGGGCTTTTCCGTGTAGGTATCGCAACCAGCTTTTACCGCGTCGATGGTATGAATGGCGTGCTGAAAATCGGCTGTACTAATGAAAACGGCGTCTACCGATTTTGAATCGTAGAGCTCATCGTTATTGCGGTAATCTTTAATGGTACCACCTAATTGCTTCTCCAAAAACGCTTTGCCTTCTTCGCGACGGCGTTTCCAGATGTCGGATACGGCCACCATTTCGAAGTTCATTTCCTTGGCCAAAGCCTTGAAGGGAGGTACGTGGGAAGCCCGGAAACGATCGGAGTAACCCACGCAGGCCACGCGTACGCGGTCATTCGCACCCACAATTTTACGGTAGCTGGCTGCCGACATGGCATTCACGCTCAGCATCGATCCGGCTGTCGCCAGCGAAAGTTTACGAAGAAAATCCCTACGGTTTTCCATGAGTTAGAGTTCAGCGGTCCGCCGCTGCGGTTTAGAGTTTGAAACGTTTTCAGTTTGAAGTTTACTGTTTTCAATTCAGAAAATGGATTATTGCTAATTCAGCTACAATGGGTCAAAGCTTTATCGATTCAACCCAACTGAAAACAGACAACCGTAAACTGAAAACTACTTAAGTTCACGAATTTTTATACTGCGGAAACTAACGACATCGCCGTGATCCTGAATGAGGATGGGACCTTTTTCGGCCATGCCAAAACCTTTGTAAGAAGCGTATTTCGAGCGTTCCACCAAAGCTTTGAACAAGGGAGAACCTCGATCATACTCGACTACTTTAAAGCCATTGAGCCAGTGTTCAACGTGATTGTTGGGATACACAATGACCCGGCCTTCATTCCATTCACCAATCGGCTTCACGGCGGCTTTGTTCGCTCCTGTTTTATCCGCCGGAATCAGGTCATAGAGTGATCCGATGGTACGATTTCCAGCCGCTCCGAGTTTAGCATCGGGGTGGCGGGCGTCGTCCAGTACCTGGAATTCCAAGCCAATGGCGGATCCTTTCTTTACGTAACCATCGGGTACCGTCATCGGTTGGCCGGGCTTGAATTCGTGCGTATAGGGCAACCATTCTTTCACGAAGTACTTCATACCCGAGTTGGCTCCTTCTGTAAGTTTAAATTGGAAGGTCAGTTCAAAAGCTCCGTAGGAATCATTGGTCACGATGTCGCCCCCGTTGGTACTTTCGGCTCCGTCGCCTTTATCTACGCTCAGTACGCCATCCTTAATCGTCCAGCCCTTTTCGGGGAAGGCCGTTTTATACGCACCTCGCCAGCCCGTACTCGTTTTCCCATCAAAGAGCAGTTTGAAGCCCTGAGCTTTTTCCTGTTCCGTCAGCGTATTGGGGACCAGATTTACGACCGGAGCCTGATCGACGGGAGAAGGTTGAAGGTTTTCGGTTTGAATACGAATATTTTTCCACTGAATGGTTTTTCCTTCCTTGCTGTCATCTTTGCCAATGCTGTGTACCTGCAGAGCAATGTACCCTTTCAGCGTTTGGTCATCGACGACGTTTGAAACGGGAATGCCATTAACGAACGTACGTAATGAATTGCCAATCGCTTCAATGCGGTACTTATTCCATTCGCCCCGTTTAAAAGCCTTTTTACCCGCTTCGTAATTCGTGGGCATGGCCAGCCAGCCCCGACGGGCTTCATCGTAAATACCGCCACTCCAGCTACGATCCGAGGGATCAATCTCCATCTGATAGCCATAGACGCGACCATCGTTTTCGCGTTGCAGGCTGCGGAACTGGATACCAGAATTCAGGGAGTTGTCTACCTTAACGTCGCACTCAAAAATAAAATCTCCGTATTGCTGCTCGGTGAGTAAGAAGGTATTGGCGGTATTGGTTTGTGAAATGCCGATAATCTCACCGTTTTTAATTTCGTACCGGGCTTTTCCGGAAGCAGAGCCTTCGGCCACTTTCCAGCCCTTCAGGCTTTTACCGTCGAAAAGACTCTTCCAGGAGCCTTTGCCTTGCGGTGGCGTGGCACTGGTAAGCCCGGCAAAAGACCAGACAACCAGTAGTAAAGGTAATCGTTTCATACAGACTTGTTTAATGATTAGTAAGGCAGAAATGCTTTTCGTTCATCCAGTTTACGAAGAGCTTCCAGTAAAAGACCTCTTTTTTAAGCATTACCCTGTAAAAGCGAAAGGATTCCTTCGAAACGTGTCGTATGGCCTGAATTAGCTCATCAGGATTTTCTGATCGAGAAGAAATTTCTTACTGGTTTCCGCACACGACAGAGCCGTTTTGCCCGTATCAGGTACGCCGTCGAGTTCAATAATTCCCCAGCCTTTAAACTTGATGTCGTCGAGGGCTTTGAATACGGCGGGTAAGTTGACATTGCCCTGGCCAAGCTCGACAAACTTGTACGATTTGGGATTGGTGTTGTCGGGGAGGGGACTGCGAACGTCTTTTAAATGCAAAGCGTGAATCCGGTCTTTGTACTGATGAATAGCCTTGGCCGGGTCACCACCGCCCTGGTGGTAATGGGCCACGTCGAGCAATAGCTTCACATATTTGGGATTCATTTCCTGAACAATGATGTCCACTTCTTCTGGCGTTTCACCGAGTTGGTGCATGTGGTTATGGTAGGCCGTCTGAATCCCTAAATCAGCCGTTTGCTTGCCAATTTCGTTCATCACCTGAGCCAGTCGCTTGAGTTCTTCCGGCGTGGGTTGCCGATCTTTCGGCCGAACATTATTCGTCAGCTGAATACTCGTTCCGCCCAGAGCTTTCACAAAACTGGCGTGAGCCACGTGCATATTGATGGTACTCTCTTCCTTATCCGGATCGATTTCTACGTTTCCGCTCGAAAACATAACCAGTTTGAGGTGATTGTCATCCAGTAATGCTTTGAGCTCGGAAGGTTTGTTCCGGTACGGACCAAACGCGTTCGCCCGTAGTTGAATGCCTTTAAAGCCCAGTGAAGCAATATCACGGATGGCATCAGTATCTTTTCCGCCCCAGGTGATGGCGGAATAACCAATTTGTAAGCCTGATTTTTTAGCCGCCCAAAGCTCCGTACTACTTAAAAGCGTAGCCGAAGTGAGCAAGCCTGCCTGCTGGAGAAAAGCCCGGCGGGAGAGTGAAGATTTCATACGGTTCAGAGTTTAGAAAGAGACGGTAAAAGCCCCTTTTTCCCCTGAAAGGTAATCCGGTTTTAACGAAGATCTACCGTTTCGTTGCCTAGTTGCTGACGTTTGGCTTTGCGTTGCCGCACTTTTTGTCCTAGGTCCAGCCGAATTTTGGTCTCATTGCCTTCGTCTTTCGCCCGCAAATTGAGCGTCCAGCCCTGAGCTTCTTTGGTGTTTAGACGGGCCAGCTCGTAATCCTTATCCCGTTTCCGAAGATTGGCGAGCGGAATTTGTACATACAGGTCCGTTTGATTACCAAAGCTATACGTACCGCCTACGAAGAGCGTCAAAGCGGTCGATTCAATACCCATCTTGTCCATTTCAATTTCGCGTCCTTTAAATCGAAACTGATTCGAAAGGGTGGCAAAACGGATATGATCAAAGTTTCGATTCCTGAAAATAAACCGTTGAATACCTTTAATGGGTTTAAAATCGATAAGTTCGCCGTTTCGTAAATTGAAGTTCAAATAACCGTCGAACGTACCCGGAATTAGCGTATAGTCC
>NZ_JBMDWJ010000103.1:0-10507 GCF_048595215.1 Siphonobacter sp. | reverse complement strand
TTTCCCGCTTGCCTAAAGAATACAATAGATCAATAACCCGGATTTTGCTTGCCATTCACTAGCGGATTATTGTCCAGTTCTGCTACCGGAATGGGAAGTAATTCATCCCGGTTTGCCCGGAAATACGAGAACGGTTCCTGGGTGAAATAACCCTTGGGCCGCCAGCGAAGAATATCGATACTACGCATGCATTCCACCGAAAGTTCAACCATTTTTTCGTGCATGATCGCTTTGATGACCTGAGCTTTTGTGCTGGTAGGGAATTGACTCGTTGGATACGCAGGCATCGCTACACTTTTTCGGGCTCTAACCTGGTTGAGGTAGCCTACCGCCGCCGTAAGGTTACCCAGCTCGGCTTCACATTCGGCGAGGTTGATCAATACTTCAGCATATCGAATGATTCGCTGGTTGTTACCGCCGGGGTGGTAACTAGCCTTCGCTTTTCCTTCTTTGTAGAGAATCATAAACTTCCGAATACTGACCTTCTTGCGAACGCCATTCACCAGCGATGAATTACCGTTTTGATCGGCGTCCGTTAGTACATCCGCATCATTGTTGTAGCGATCGCCGGTTTGATAGAAACTGAAACTAAAACGGGGATCGGTTTTGGTAGCTCCGGTGGCCGTGTTTTCGAATTCATTCAACAGCTTGTCCGAGGGAATCAAATTTCGCCAGGCGACCGGGTTATATTCCTGATTACGAATGGTAGACTGAGCGGAGTTGGGCGTATCGGTGCCACCCCAGTTGAAATCATTATCACCCTTATCCACGTAAGCTACTTCAAAGATGGATTCGGCGTTGAATTCCGTTTCTTCTTCGAAATTATCCAGGTAGCGATCCATTAACGTATACGCACCGGAGGCAGTCACTTTAAGCAAGGCCTCCTTGGCACCGGCGTAATCAGCTCGTTGCAATAGTACGCGTCCGAGTAAGGCATTGGCAGCACCATTGGTCGCACGACCTTTGTCGGTAGCCGCTTTACCGGGTAAGGCACTGGCCGCTAGCCGCAAGTCCTCGATGATTAAGGTATAGATCGCATTGACCTCTGCTCGGGGCTGGTAGTCGGATGGCGACTTAACGGGTGCCGTGTACAGCGGTACGCCTCCCCAGAAAGTAACCAGTTCAAAATAAGCCCAGGCCCGCAGGAATTTGGCTTCGGCTACCGCCCGGTCGCGTACAGCCGTATTATCCGTCACGTTAGGCCCGTTTTCGATGACCGTGTTGGCCCGGTGAATGACGGTATACAAGCCATTCCAGACCGAGTTCATGACGCTGTTGGTGGGATCTGTATTGCCACTCAGAATCTGGAAGCGGGGTACTTCCAGCTGACTTCCACCAGCGGCCACCTCATCGCTTCTCAAATCATGGAGGAAAAACCACTCCCGGGCCACCAGCGAAATGTTACGTACGGTGGCATAAATGGAATTGGTGCCCGCCAGGAGTTCATCACTGTTTTTAAAATAATCAGTAGTGGATACCACGTTTTCGTTAATGGTATTCAACGTATTATCATTACAGGAGTACATAATGGGCAGCATAACCATTATACACGCCGTTCGAATGCTTCGTTTAGATAGTTTCATACGAGTATAAATTAAAAAGTGGCCTGGATTCCTGCTTGAAAAGATCGGGGGGTGGGGTACTGACCGTAGTCTACACCATTCGTCAGTGTTCCGTTCTTGGAACCGATTTCCGGATCCAGACCGGAGTACTTGGTAATGGTAAACAGGTTTTGGGCGGAGAGGTAGAGGCGTAGTCGACTAAGGCCCAGGCCTCCGGTACGTTTCGTCCAGGATTCGGGGGCATTGTAGCCAATCATAACGTTCTTAAACCGTAAATACGAGCCGTCTTCAATCCAGCGGGTCGAGGGGCGTACGTTTTGGTTCGGGTCTCCGTTCACGGCTCTTGGCATATCCGTATTGGTGTTAGAAGGAGTCCAGGCGTTCAGAACGGCCACATCGGCATTGAACAAACGAGGCATGCCTTCGCGAATAATCCGGGCCGCATTAAAGATTTTATTACCCTGTACGCCCTGGAAGAAGACCGTGAAATCGAAGTTTTTGTAGTTAGCTGCGTAATTGAGTGAGTAACTGAACTTCGGCAGGAAGCTTCCAATAAACGTGCGGTCATCGTCATTGATGATACCGTTGCCGTCCAGATCCTTAAACTTCAAATCCCCGGGAGCAGCTCCGCTTTGCGTAGCGTGTGAAGTAACTTCGGCTTCATTCTGGAAAATACCTTCTACGACGTACCCGTAGAACGACTGTACGGCTTTACCCGCTACGGTATTCGTTAAAGGACCACCGCCACCAAAATCGGCATCACCACCTGCGGTAATGGAGGCATTCTCGTTATTCAGCCGTACCACCTGATTTCGGATGACGCTTACTAAACCCGTTACATTCCAGGTGAAGTCGCCCCGTGTTTTCCGATAACCTACCTGAAGTTCGACCCCGTTGTTCTCCATGGCCGCTACGTTGGCCAGGGTTCCGGCTCCGCCAAAACCAAAGCTAGTAGGTGTAGGAACGGTCAGAATCAGGTTGTCCGTTTTCCGCTGGAAATATTCCGCTACAACGCTTAAGCGATTTTCCAGGAAACCCATATCCAAACCGACGTTGGCTTGTTTGGTTTTCTCCCAGGCCAGGTTCGGATTACTCAAACCGTTGTAGAAGGAACCGTTTCCGTTAATGACCGTACCATTGAAAGGATAGGTAGCCTGATTCCGCTGGATGGGTTGCAGATACGGATAATTACCCAGAAGCACGCCATTGATACCCGTAATCCCGTAACCCCCTCTGAGTTTGAATTCAGAGACGCCACGTACATCTTTCATGAAGTTTTCCCGATCAATCCGCCAGCCTGCCGAAACGGCCGGGAAGTTTTCGAACTTCTTACCCGGAGCAAAAACGGAAAGACCATCCCGGCGAAGTGAAGCCGCCAGTATGTAACGCTCGTTGTAGTCATACGTCACCCGTCCGACCATGGAGCGGATGTAGTTGGTTTCGTAAATGCTGTTGGCGGTCACGTTGTTGGCCCCGTTCAGCGTACGGACCACGTTTGTGCTCTGCGTACCGCTGGCGGTTTCATTACGTACATTCTGACTCTGGGTTTCGTACACAACCGTAGCTCCAAGGTTATGGCCTTCGAATGATTTCTCAAAAGTCAGCTGCTGAGTGAATAGCTGCGTATTGGTGAGCAGGCGTTGATTCTGGATACTGGCCGTGGCTGCAATCGACGTACCACCATCGTTATGAATAGGGGTGTAGTTCGTGATGTATACGTTCGAGTAGTCCAGACCGTAGGTAGACGTGAATTTCAGCCAGGGAGCGATGTTTACTTTCAAGTACGCCGTACCCAGGATACGGGTCGTATTGTTGATGTTTTCGACGAGGAAAGCCCGTTCCACCGGATTGACGGGATCGGAAGCATCGAAGCTATTCTGCGGACCCATGAATCCACCCAGATTATTGGGGTTATACACGGGCAGATAGGGCTGCATCCGAATGAGGTTTACAATGGGCGTACGGTTTCCCTGCGAAACGTCGAAACGCTGTTTGGATTGACTGATGTACAGATTTTCTCCGAACGTAAAAACCTTGCTCAGGGTATGTTCAGAATTCAAACGGTAGTTGAAACGCTTGAAGTTAAGACCTTGAGCGATCCCCTGTTGATCGAAGTAACCCGCTCCCGTGTAAAAACGCGAAGCTCCATTACCGCCACTTAAGGAAATGTTGTACTGCTGAAGGGGCTGATTTCTTCTGAAATACTCCCGTTGCCAGTTGGTATTGGTTTGGGCGAACGTCTGCGTAGCTCCTTCGTAAATTGGCAGATTAAAGTTAGCTGATTCCAGACGAGGTGGGAGTGCACTGCTCGCTCCATTCAGGGCTCTTTCGTACTGTTGGTATTGTTGCGTGTTGAGCAAATTGAACTCGCGAGTCGGACTTTGAACGCCGAAGTACGCATCGAAGGATACCCGCAACCGATCCTGCAAGGCTCCTTTTTTAGTCGTAATCAGAATGACGCCATTGGTAGCTCTGGAACCGTAAATGGCGGCCGAGCTAGCGTCTTTCAGTACTTCCGCCGATTGAATATCGCGGGGATCAATGTTGGAAATAGCCATCGGAAAACCATCCACGACGTAGAGTGGGTCAGAGGCAAAGCTAATGGAGCTAATCCCCCGAATGGTCACAATGGGAGCACTCCCCGGCGAACCGTTATTGGTCACGTTTAAGCCCGCAACCCGACCCTGCAAGGCCTGATCAACACCCGCTACGGGTAACTCATTGATGGCTTTGGATGTAACGGATGAAACCGCCCCAGTGATGGCCCCTCTGCGTTGGGTACCGTAGCCCACGACGACGATCTCGCTCAGGATCCGCTGATCATTTTTCAGTACTACTTCGACCGTAGATCGCGTACCCACGATGATCTCCTGGCTGGCATATCCTACGTGCGTAACGACCAGCGTCGTGTTATCATTAGGAATCGTTAAGCGAAACTGACCCTGTTCGTCACTAACTGTTCCCTGCGTAGTGCCTTTAATGGATAAACTAACGCCCGGAACGGCTTGTCCCTGGTCGTCTTTGACGGTTCCGGTTATAACCCGGTCGATCCGAACATTTGTTTTAGTAAGGCTTTTGTCATGAATTGAAGAATGGTTGAAATAGTCAGGTGCTGCACTGGACGTATGCATGTGTAGCAGCAAACAAACCACTGGCGGAATCATCATCCATTTGATCGGATGTTCTCGGAATGTTACAGGTTTCTCCATAGCATTTGTTGGAACTTTGTGAAGTAATGGTAATAGGATTAGGAGTCAATCGGGTGCCTGTATTAGGTAGGACAGGCTCAAAAAAAGCTTTCGGTTCTTCGCCGATCTAACAAGAGTTACGCTTGTTTTTTGAGGTAGAAACGTTTAACAAAACTAGATGGGGCGGAAAGCTAACGGGTAGTATAAATGTAAAAAAATATAGAAATAATGTAAAAAAATGCCCTTTTTAGCGGATGATATTTAATTAATTAAACATTTTTTCTGCTTTTTTAAAGATTTTTATCCTACGCCTTTTTGCCGTTACCCCTACTTTTGAAGCCGTTGACTTTTCCGCCGACATCTAACAAATTAATACGGGGCTCTACGGAATAGTTGCAATACGGAGCACCCGCAATCACATCATTGGATTGATCTTACAAACACATGAGAAAACCTATCCTGTCAATTCTTTTTCTCTGCCTTTGTGGCTTGAATGTTGGAATAGCTCAGAAGACTACCTTAGTAAATCCTATTTTATCGGGCTTCTATCCGGATCCGAGTATCGTGCAGGTTGACAAGGATTATTACCTGATTAACTCTACGTTTTCCTACTTTCCCGGTATCCCCGTTTTTCACAGTAAGGATCTGAAAAACTGGAAACAAATCGGGAACGTCATTGACCGCCCCTCGCAAATGGATTTTATGGGCGAGCGGTTAACTCGTGGTCTGTTTGCCCCGGCCATCAGCTACCACAAAGGCACGTATTACGTAACCTGTACGGACATTGACCACGACGGTAACTTTGTTGTAACGGCGAAAAATCCGGCGGGCCCCTGGAGTAATCCAGTTCGGATTCCGCAGGTTCGGGGCATTGACCCTTCGCTGTATTTCGATGATAACGACAAAGCCTACATCCTTTATAACAGTGATGCTCCTGACAACAAACCCCAATACTCCGGTCACCGAACCATCCGCATGTACGAGTTTGATTACCAGAATTTAAAGGTGGTGGGCGAGGAAAAGCAACTGGTAAATGGCGGGGTAGATATCAGCAAAAAGCCCGTATGGATTGAAGGGCCGCATATTTTGAAGCGAAACAACTGGTATTACCTGTATGCTGCTGAAGGGGGTACTTCCGTGAACCACTCCGAAGTAGTATTCCGGAGTAAGTCGGTCTGGGGACCTTACGTACCCTACGAACACAATCCCATCCTGACGCAGAAAGGCCTGCCCGAAGACCGGAAAGACCCCGTTACCTCAGCCGGCCACGCTCAGTTTGTCGAAGGTCCCGATGGAAAAACGTACTCCATCTTTCTGGCCGTTCGGCCCTACGAAGGCGATTTCTACAACACGGGCCGTGAAACCTTCATTGCTCCGGTAGAGTGGAAGGAAGATTGGCCGATTATCAACCCCAATCACAAGGAAATTCAATATTCCTATCCAGTCAATTACGCCGAAAACAAGCCCAAAGACCTGCTGCCCCAATCGGGTAACTTTGGGTATACGATGACCTTTGAAAAGTCGCTGGACCCTTCCTTACTGTTCATGCGTACGGTGGACCCTGGTTCATATACGCTTTCTAAAAAGCAGGGTTTGACGCTGAAACTGAAACCGGAAACCTGTATGGAAACGGGCAACCCTTCGTTTATTGGCAAGCGTCAGCAACACCTGAACAGCACGGCCGAAACCGAATTGAGCTTCAGCCCCAAGGCGGAGCACGAGAAAGCAGGGCTGGTGATTCTTCAGGATGAACATCATTTCTATTTCCTGAGTAAAAGCTTGAAAGGCGGAAAGCCCGTCATTCAGCTTTTCAAGAGTGTACCTCGCGAAAAATCGATGGAATTAGTAACGGAAGCCCCCCTGAATACCACGGCTGAAAAGGTCAACCTCCGTATTTCTTCGCAGGGCGATTCCTACAGTTTCTCGTATGCGACGGACGGTAAAAACTGGCAAGTACTGAAAGATAAATTGGACGGTAAATTTCTGAGTACCAAAGTAGCGGGCGGATTCATCGGCTGCGTATACGGCATGTACGCCACGTCTTCCGGTGAAAGCAGTTCGAATACTGCCTCCTTCCGTTATTTGAAGTACGAAGGAAAAGACCCGATGTATAAGTAAGCGTAGCTGGGGAAATTCAGGAATAGGTTGATCATTCAGGAGAGACCTATTCCTTTTAAATTTCGGATCTAACTCGTAACTAGGTCCTGTTAGCACCTAACCTTTACCCGAAAGACATGATAAGAAGCTTTATATTGCTGTGTCTGCTTTGTTCTAGTAAGCTTTTATTCGCCCAGGCCCAAAACCCGGTCATCTTTGCGGATGTACCGGATCTTTCCATGATTCGGGTAGGGGATACGTATTACATGAGTAGTACCACCATGCACATGAGTCCGGGCTTGCCCCTGATGAAGTCCAAGGATTTAATCAACTGGCAGCTGATTGGTTACGCGTATGATCGATTGGGCGAGATGGATGAACTGAATCTGACCAACGGCAAGAGTACCTACGGACGAGGTTCCTGGGCCAGTAGCCTGCGGTACCACAAGGGTACGTACTACGTCACGACGTTCGCTCAGACTACGGGTAAGACCTACATCTATTCCACCCAGAATATTGAAAAAGGTCCCTGGAAAGAAGTTTCATTTAAGCCTTCCTATCACGATCACAGTCTATTTTTCGACGATGACGGTCGGGTCTATATGATCTACGGCGGCGGTAAACTCAAGCTGATCGAACTTTCCGCCGATCTTTCCGGCGTGAAGCCCGGTACCACCGAGCAGGTGATTATTGAAAATGCCAGTACGCCTTCGGGTACGGCAGGGGGATTACCGGCCGAAGGATCGCAGTTATTCAAAGTAAAGGGTAAGTACTACCTCTTCAACATCACGTGGCCCAAGGGAAGTATGCGTACGGTTGTGATTCATCGGGCGGATAAAATTACGGGTCCCTGGGAAGGCAAAGTCGGCTTACAGGATTTGGGTGTAGCTCAGGGTGGTTTGATCGATACGCCCGATGGAAACTGGTACGCCTATCTGTTCCGGGATTTCGGTGGGGTAGGACGGATTCCGTATCTGGTTCCGGTCACCTGGGAAAACGGCTGGCCCGTATTAGGCGAAAACGGCAAAGTGCCCGAAAAGCTGTCCTTGCCCGCGAGCAAAGGACTGATTCCGGGTATCGTCGCTTCCGATGAGTTTAGCCGTAAAAAAGGCGAACCGGCTTTGCCGCTGGTTTGGCAGTGGAATCATAATCCCGAACCAAAGCTTTGGTCGCTCAGCGAACGCAAAGGATTTTTACGACTCAAGACGGGTCGCGTAGATACTTCCTTTACCCAAGCCCGCAATACCCTCACCCAACGTACCATCGGCCCCGAATCATCCGGTACTACTGCTCTGGATGTATCGCAGATGAAAGACGGTGATTTTGCTGGTTTAGGACTATTACAAAAAGAGTATGGCTTGGTAGGCGTGAAGGTTACGCAGGGTAAGCCCTCCGTAGTAATGGTGAAAATGGTGGCTGGAAAACCCGTAGAGCTACAAAACATTCCGCTGAATCAGAAAATGATTTATCTGAAAGCAGAATGCGATTTCCGGAACCGGAAGGATACGGCCCACTTCTTCTACAGCCTCGACAACAAAACCTGGACGCGTATTGGGGAACCGCTTAAAATGCCGTACACCATTCCGCACTTTATGGGCTACCGTTTTGGCCTGTTCAACTACGCCACGCAACAAACGGGCGGTTACGCTGATTTCGATTACTTCCGCATCAGCGATACGCTTAGTCAACCTTAGATTTCAAGCAGGGGTCAACCCTGACATACCATTAATGCAGATGATTTCTTTTTCCAAACCACATATAATTGTCATAAATTGCCTTGCCTTGTGCTTTTCCTTTTTTTCGGGAAACGCTCAGGACGGGCAAATCCTGAGTCCAGATAAGCAACTGGCCGTAACCGTCAATCCGGAGCGGGCAACATATCAGATTCGCTACAAAGGCGAGATCGTACTGCCCGATTCGAAGCTGGGCGTCATTCGGGAAGACGAGGATTTTTCGAAGAATCTAAGCCTGATCAAGGTTTCTTCCCCGCGGACCGTGAAGGATCAGTATCGCAGCGTGAATGCGAAAAAGAGTGAGATCTCCTACACTGCTACGGAACGTGTCTGGGAAACGAAAACAGCCTCAGGTAAGAAAATGAACCTGATCTTTAGAGTATCCAATGATGGGGTCGCTTTTCGTTACGTATTCCCTGAAACGTCGGCGGAGGTAAAGAAAATTACGGCCGAAGCTACCAGTTTCCGTTTCAACGAAGGAACGCGGTCCTGGCTACAACCCAAAACGGAAGCTCAGACGGGTTTTGAACATACTAATCCCTCGTACGAAGCCCATTATACGATGGACAAGCCAACGGGAACGCCGGCTCCGGGTAAGAATGGCTGGATTTATCCGGCTCTTTTCCGGTACAACAATACTTGGCTGTTACTGACGGAAGCGGATTTGGGTAGAGGGTACTGCGGTACCGCCTTACAACAGGAATCGCCAAATAGTGAGTACAAGATTAACTTTCCGCAGCCCGCGGAAGTATTCACCAATGGGAAGGCGACGCTCAATCCCGAATCGACCCTTCCCTGGAAAACACCCTGGCGAATCTTAGTGATCGGTGATCTGAAAACGGTCATGGAATCAACGCTGGGTACTGATTTAGCTCTGCCCGCTCGCCCCATGAGGGATTCCTTCATCAAACCGGGAAAAGCTTCCTGGAGCTGGGTTTTGAAGAAAGATGACTCTACGGTGTATCGCGTACAAAAACGCTACATCGATTTTGCGGCGGATTTGAAGTGGCAGTATTGCCTGATCGATGCAAATTGGGATCAAACCATTGGTTACGATTCGGTACAACTGCTGGCCGATTACGGCAAAACCAAAAACGTTGGCGTATTACTCTGGTATAATTCAGCCGGTAGCTGGAATACGGTCAAATTTACCCCGAAGGACAAACTTTTGACCCATGAAAGCCGAATGCAGGAATTCGCCCGACTTCACCGCATGGGCATCAAAGGGATTAAAATCGATTTCTTTGGGGGCGATGGTCAATCCATGATCAACTACTACCAGGATATTCTGGAAGATGCGGCGACGCATGAATTACTGGTGAATTTTCACGGAGCAACCTTACCGCGGGGCCTACAACGGACCTTCCCGAATCTGATGACGGCCGAAGCCGTTTTTGGTTACGAGATGATTACGTTTTCCCAACAGGCCGCTAACCAGGCTCCCGAACACTCGGTGATGTGTGCGATGGTGCGGAATGCGTTCGATCCAATGGATTTTACGCCCATGAACCTGTATAAAATTCCACGCATCAAGCGGGCCACTACCTCGGCTTTTGAACTGGCTACATCGGTCGTTTTCCTGTCCGGCATTCAGCACTACGCCGAAAGTCCCGATGGCATGGCCCATGTACCCTCCTACGTTAAGGGATTTCTGCAAACGCTTCCGGATTACTGGGACGATGTAAAATTCATTGACGGCTATCCCGGAAAACATTACATCGTAGCCCGTAAGAAAGGAAACAAATGGTACGTAGCCGGAATCAACGGCGAAAAGGTGGAGAAGAAACTGGAACTCGATCTGTCGTTTCTGAAAAATAAAAAAGCAACGATCATTGGTTCGGGCGAGGCTGATAAAGACGCTTCCTTCCAGTCCCAAACCCTGGTACTGCCGGCATCTGGTAAGTTACCGATTACGCTGAAAGCAAAC
>NZ_JBMDWJ010000102.1:0-32240 GCF_048595215.1 Siphonobacter sp. | reverse complement strand
CTGGCAAACAAGGTGGTCAACTCTTCGAGGGTTACCCCACAGCCGCCCAGAATCATGGAGAGCCCCAGTTTACCGGATTGCTTTTGGATGGTTTGGAACTGTGCTTTCTTGAGTTTTTCAACCAGTGTAGAAGCTCCCATTTTTTGCAATACCTGTACGGCTGGTACGTTCAGTGAATTAGCCAGGGCGTATGCAATGGTGACTTTTCCGTGAAATTGACGGTCAAAGTTTTCGGGTTCAAACCCCATGAAGTTACTCGGTACGTCATACACTACCGATTTAGGGGTCAGTAAGCCCTGGTCAAAGGCCGTAGCGTACAGGAGCGGTTTGAGCGTACTCCCCGGTGAACGCACGGCCCGAATACCATCGACCTGCCCACCGTCGGAAGCATCCCGAAAATCAGCCGAACCTACATAGGCTTCTACGGCCATGCTTCGATTGTTAATGACCAGCACGGCTGCATTCTGAATGCGATTGACTTTTAGGCGATTGACGTAATTTTTAACCAGCCGTTCCAGGGCCGATTGGCGGGCGGGTACGAGTGTGGTCCGGAGAATGGGCTGTCCGGGGAATTCTTTTTTCAAACGCACGGCCAGGTGCGGAGCTGCCTGCGGAGCATTACTCCGGCGGGCCTGTAGCGGTTCAGTCAGGGCATCGGCTACCGTAGCTTGGTCGAAGAGCTGTTCGTGCTCAAATCGCCGAAGCCAGCGGTTGCGTTCCTGAATCAGGTACGCATTGCTGCGACCCGGTTGCAAGCTGTTGGGGCGGTTGGGAATGATCGTCAGAGCCGTTACTTCCGCCAGACTCAGAATTTGGGGTGGTTTTTGAAAGTACAGCCAGGACGCCGATTTGATGCCCTCAATGTTGGAGCCGTAGGGAACCAGATTAAGGTACAACTGTAAGATTTCATCCTTGGAAAAATGGGCTTCCAGCTGAAAAGCCCGTACAATCTCCACGAGCTTATTGGCGTAGGTACGGGGACGTGGTTCCAGCAATCGAACGACCTGCATCGTAATGGTGGAAGCTCCCGAGGTACGCCGCCCCGTCGTAGTATTGTTAAACAGAGCCCGTACAATCGCCACCGGATTCACACCCGGATGCCAGTAGAACCAGCGATCTTCTTTAAAGAGTAGGGTTTTGCGTAGGGTAGGACTGATCTCGTTAAGCTCGGTATAGAGCCGCCACTTGTCTTCTTCATTGAGAAAGGCGTGTAGCATGGAGCCATCGGTGGCTTCTACCAGCGTGGAATACGAAGGTTTTATCCGAAAGGGAAAGACAACATCCAGGAGCAGGAGTGCCGCCAGACTGATACTGATTGCCCATACCCAGAACCGTATTCGCATGAGTTAGTCCATCTGGATTCGCTTTCTACACATTATCGACTACGTACGTGCGAGCCGCTACATCGTGTATACATTGATGAAAACGACTGAAAAGCCCGTAGATGTACACCATGTAAAAATAGCCACTGATTTCCTTAACGGCATTTCGAATGAAGGCGTCCTTGTAGCTGAGTGGCTCGCCGGTCGTTCTTACCACCCGTAATTTCAGGATACGCTTACCCAGCGTGGCCTGGTAGCGGGAGCTTTCCTGAAAGAAACGGTAGAAAAAGCTCGTCGGTACAAGGACCATTAACAATTGCGTGTACAATTCAGAAAGGGCTTCCGGATGCGAATTAAGGTACTGAAAGTCCAGATTGAAAATGGGAATGCCTACCAAATACGCAATCAACATCGTAGCGATATTGATGAGGAAGTAATCAATTAAATTAGCCAGAAACCGGTTGCCCACACTGGCCAGTACCAACTCGTCGGTCTTTTGCATACAAACAGGAAAAATAAAGCTGCAAAAGTAAGTCCTTCTTTCACTTGTCAACGGTATGCTAACGATTTCAGCCGGAAATAAAATTATACGTATAGAGTTGACTTTTCTTTTTTCTTGTATTCTCTTTGTATACGAATAGTTGCTTTGCTAATTATTCAATACACTTCATCAATACGCCGTTCGGGGCATACTGGGCCGGTAACCTACTGGCCCAGTACCCACCGGACGCTCTATTACTTGGCTTCTTCAGCTTTTCGGTACAAAAGCGTTCGTACGTATTCCAATTCCAACGCATCCCAAGGTCAAAGACAAGGATTCTATGGTTTGAAGCCTATCTTTGAAGAACCAGTTTGACTCCTAATTTTCCAGTAGATATGACGGCTTCTGATCAACGGGCTTATTTTTTCAAGATTGATACTACCATTAAAAAAGTCCGTTACGTATTTCAGAAACGCTTGGATGAAGCGGGAATGGAATTGACGGTCGATCAATGGGTATTACTCGACCACGTCTTTCATTTTCCGGGCATCAGTCAGAATGCACTGGCGGAAAAAACGGCTAAAGACAATCCTACCGTTACGCGAATTTTGGATATTCTGGTCAAAAAAGGGCTTGTCGAACGCCGCATGGCCGAGGAAGACCGGCGCAAGTTTAATCTCCACCTGACGCCCGCCGGAATGGAGAAATACCACATCGCGTTCCCCGTAGTAGCCGAAGTACGTAAAATCGGCTGGGCTAATCTTTCCGATCAGGATTTCGACGATCTCGTTCGCATCCTGGATACCATCTACCTGAACATTACGGGCTAGGCGTGTAAGGAGTGGATACGCAACATTCGCCCTTGTTGAAAGGCCTAGCCAAGCTTTCCCGCCTGATCCAAGGCCGGCAATGCTTCCGTATAAGCTAAGTAAATAGAAACTCGAACGGAAGTGCATTCCCGTTCTAACGTAGCTACTGCACCTCCACGTCCGTCATAACCCCATAACTTTCATTCTGTAGTCGATCTAAAGCCGTAACCACGTAGCGGTAATTGCCGGGCGTAGGGGGCGTATCCGCGTACGAGGTTTGGGGTACGGGAAGAATCGCCAGAATTTTAGACGTATTGTTGAGAATGATGGGTTCATTTTCCCGGAACCGATACACCACAAAACGCCGGGGTACTTCGCCATCCACGGCAGCGGGTGGCATCTGCCAACGCATGAGTACCTGCGTTGGCGTTCGTTTGAGCTCGAACTCCTGCGGTGGGAGCGGTGGGGTATGATCTTTCCAAGGCATGGTGGGTACCAGGGCCGGAAGTCGGTACAGATCCCGGCGAAGCGTATCCTGGAAGCCTTTGTAATTATTGAGTAAGGACCGCGAACTAAAATAAATACTGCCCTGAACCTCCGGGTGCTGTCGATTGAAGCGAATCTGGATGGGCATTTCATCGGGGCTATCCCAGCCGCTTTCCCCATTCATCCGATACGCTCCCTGACCGATGTAGAGATGTCGGCCGTAGCAATTTTTCCGCCACCAGTCTACCAGCGGTTGGTAGGGTACCCGTTTATGACCGCGGTGAAAATAGACCTGCGGAGCAATGTAGTCGATCCAGCCCATTTGCAGCCACTTCCGCGTATCGGCGTACAGATCGTCGTAGGAACTCAAACCACGGGTCTCGGAGCCTTCGGGAGCTAGCGAACTGCGATTTCGCCAGATACCAAACGGACTGATCCCGAATTTCACATAAGGCTTGATGACTTTCACCGAATCCGAAATCTGGTGAATGAGCTGGTTGATATTATCCCGCCGCCAGTCATGAATATTGGCATACCCCGCTCCGTATTTGTAGAACGTCACCTGATCGTTTAGCACTTGTCCAACCACTTTATAGGGATAAAAATAGTCGTCAAAGTGGATGCCATCCAGATCATAGTTCCGGACCAGATTCGTAACAATGCTGGTAATATAATTCCGTACTTCGGGTACACCGACGTTGAAGAACTTGGTGCCGTCGTAGGTTAGCATCCAGTCGGGATGCTGGCGACTCACGTGATCGGGTGTTACGTTGGGGTGGCCTTTGAATACCGCCCGGTTGAGATTCAGCCAGGCGTGAAATTCCAGGTTCCGCTGGTGCGATTCGGCAATCATGAACTCCAGCGGATCGTAAAAAGGCTCGGGAGCTCGGCCTTGGCGGCCCGTGAGCCACTCCGACCAGGGTTCCGTAGCCCCCTTGGCGTAATAGGCATCGGCGGCATCGCGAACCTGTACGAAGATCGCATTCATTCCCGACTGGCGGTGGTTATCCAGGATTTGTCGAAACGACTGTTGCTGCGAATGGGGATTGTAATCACCCGGACGCGGCCAGTCGATATTATCTACGGTAGCAATCCATACGGCCCGAAGCTCTCGCTTGGGCGAGCCCTGCTGAGCAAACGCTTGCCAACCACAAAAAACCAGAACAAGAAAGAAAAAGCGAGTACACATTACAGACAAATCATCGGATTGAAGTCACAAAATAAACGGATTCTATGGCTTCGAAGCCAGAATCCGTTTGAAAAGGGTAGCTAACACTCAAAACCGCTTAAGGTACCGCAAGGTTATACGTTGCCTTTAAAAAATTAAATTTCCTCCGTTGAGTCACTGGAAACGCGTTTAGGACGACGGGCCGCTCGCTGAGCCAGGAGCAAAAAGAGGGGTGGAATGAGTAGCGGGGCAAAGATCAGCGTAGACGTAAGTCCACCAATAATAACCGTAGCCAGGGGCCGCTGTACATCCGAGCCAATCCCCGAAGAAGTAGCCGCTGGTACCAGACCAATGATAGCCACGAGCATAATGGCCATGATGGCCCGCAGTTGTTCGAGGGAAATCTCGTAAACCATGCGGGTAAGTTCCGTCCCTTCCAGCGTAGCCCGGTTGAGGGCCGACACCAGCAGTACGCCCGCCATCACGGAAATGCCGAAAATTGAAACGAAGCCTACCCCCGCCGATACGTTGAAGTTGTACCCCCGCAGCAGCAAGGCGACAATACCGCCACCCAGGGCGAAAAGAATACAGGTAAGCGTCAGTAAGGTGTCCTGGAAATTTCGGAAAAGGATGTACAGGAATAGGAAAACCACCACGACCGTCAGTGGAATGGTGAGTAGAAGCTGCCCACCGGCCCGTTCGAGGTTTTCGTACTGTCCGCCGTAAATGACCTGATAGCCTTCGGGAATCTGGACCTGCTGCTGAATTTTTCGTTGTACTTCCTGCACGAAGCCCCCCTGATCACGACCCCGAATGTTGGTACGCACGGTAACCATCCGTTTGCTGTCGATGCGGTAAATGTTCGTCTGACCCTGCACGTATTTGATGTCGGCCAGCTCGCTCATGGGAATCAAAGCCCCCGAAGCGGCCGGTACCTGCAACTGCCGGATGACGTCAATGGAGTTCCGGCTTTCGGGCGTAAACCGGATGACCAGATCGTAGCGGCGGTCTTCGTCGTAAATCGTACCGACGTCTTTGCCACCCACGGCGGCTTCTACCATGGTTTCTACATCACTTACATTCACCCCGTACCGGGCGGCGGCCTGCCGGTTTACCTGAATGGAAAGCTGATCCTGCGGCCCCTCCTGCTCAATGTTGGTGGCCGAGGCCCCGGCGGTTTGCTGTACGATTTTCGAAATCCGATTGGCTTTTTCCCGGAGTAAATCCAGATCATTGCCCACAACCGAGATCGCTAAATCGGCCGCCGACCCCGTAACGATTTCCATCACCTGATCGATAATGGGCTGTCCGGAAGAAAAGAAGGAACCGGGAAAGGCGTTCTGTAATTCGGTCTGAATTCGGGCGACGAGGTCTTTCTTGCGAAGACTGTCCGTCCAGTTCGAATAATCCTTTAAACCCACCAGAATTTCCGTTCGGTTGGGTGGAAACGGATCGGTACCGGTATCGTTACGACCCGTTTGGGTAATGACGAAATCGACCGGATAATTTTTTGCGATGATTTCCCGGATTTTCGGAGCAATCTTGGCGTTTTCCTGAATGGTCACACCCGAAGGCATAAACGACCGTAGAAAGATGGAGCCTTCATCCAGTTCAGGAAGAAATTCCGTGCCTAATTTAGCTCCGGTACCAATCATCAGCAGCACCACCGCAAAGCCCAGGGTGAGTACCAGTTTGGGACCCTTCAGCAAACGAGTCAGTAGCCAGGCGTACCCTTTTTCGAAGGGCAGTAAGAAGATGTTTCGATGTTCCTTTAAAGGTTTGGCGTTAGGATCCAGGGACTTTTTGAAAGCAAAGGAAACCAGTACTGGAATAAACGTCAGAGCGGCCAGCATGGAACCCACCACCGCAAACGCCAGCGTGAGAGCCATGGGGCGGAAGAGTTTGCCTTCTACCCGCTGCATCAGCAGAATGGGCAGGTAGGCCAGAATGATAATCGTGACGGAAAAGAATATTTCCCGACCCACTTCCTGAGCCGCCGATAGGGTAAGGGGTACAATTCCCCGGCGTTTTTCTTCGGCAGTGGCCGAGCGGTACCGCCGGACCAGGTGCTCGACCATGACACAGGCTCCGTCCACAATAATACCAAAGTCGATGGCTCCCAGCGAGAGTAAGTTGGCCGGTATGCCCGCCAATTTCATTAACATGAAGGCAAAGAGCAGGGCAAAGGGAATGGTAACCGTAACGACCAAGGCCGCCCGGAAGCTTCCCAGAAATAAGACGAGCAGAATGATGACAATGGAAATACCTTCAAAGAGGGTATGAGCTACCGTTTCCAGCGAATGATCAATCAGAAAACTACGATCGTACAAAACCCGCAGGCGAACGCCTTTGGGTAATTCGCGAGCTTCGAGTTCGGCCATCTTGGCTTTCAAGGCTTCCAAGGCTTCGCTGGGGTTTTCCCCGCGTCGCAGTACCACAATGCCTTCGGTAGAACCCGTGACATCGACCTTTGCATCGCGTACGGTATAGCCCAGAATACCCGATGGAGCAGGTGGCGAAATTTCTACGCGGGCTACGTCGGAGAGGAATACCGGTACGCCGTCAATGGCCGTTAATACAATACTTTCAATGTCTTTGGGCGTTTTCAGTACCCCTAGTCCGCGTACGGCAAAACCCTGCCCACCGCGATCAATCAAATTACCACCCGTGTTCTGATTGTTCTTACTAACGGCCTCCATCACCATCGGCAGGCTCAAATGGTACTTTCGCAGTTTGGCCGGATCGGTCAGGATATGGAATTCTTTCAAAGGTCCCCCGAAGGTCACCACGTCGGCAATACCCGGCACTTGTAGCAATTGCGGTACAATTCGCCAGTCCTGCAAATCACGCAATTGCATGGGTGTGTAGGTCGGTGGAGCTTCCACTACGTAGCGAAAAATCTCACCTACCGCCGTCGTCAGCGGGGCCAGTTCGGTCGTAACGCCATCGGGTAATTCGGCGTCCGCGATGCGTTCAAGTACTTGCTGACGGGCAAAATAATCCGTAACGGTTTCGTCAAAATTGAGCTGTACGACCGACAAACCGAAAATCGTACGCGAACGGCGGTCGGTTACGTGAGGCGTATTGTTCAGAGCCCGCTCGATGGGAATGGTTACCTGCTGTTCGACTTCCTCAGCGGCCCGCCCGTCGTACTTGGCAATGACGATCACATTCGTATCCGCAATATCGGGGTACGCTTCAATTTTGAGCGTACGGAAGCACGCGTATCCCACGCCCATTAGAGCCACCGCCAGGGCAATAACCACCCATCGATTCTTGAGGGAAAACAATAAAAGACTGCGAATCATGGAAGAAGTAGTAGGACATCGCTCGGTCCAATGCACCGAGCGAGGGGATTAGAATAATTCGACTTCGTAAGCCAGCATTAACGCCGTGGGCGAAAACTGGCGAATCTCCCGAAGGGCATACCGAACCTGTTCGGCTTCGGCTTCGAAAAGGATTAGAATGGGCGGCTCATCGAACGAAAACAAGGCTCCGGGCCGGAGAATCCGATGCTGGCCAATGCCGCTGATGCCTTCCAAAACCCGGGCATTGGGCATCTGTTGTTGAACCATCCATTGTAGAATGGTGAGGTAGAGCGGATGGCCGTGGTCATCCATTTCGTCCTTATTGAGAATAATTTGAGCCTGCAGGAGCATGAGGGGGAGTAGCTAGTATTCGTGAGCATTAGAAACCAAAGCTGATTCCTTTGAGCTGCATAGTATTTTCGGACACCACGGCTTCTCCCGCCTTCAGACCCGAAAGTACGATGATGGCCGAACCCGTTTGTGAACCCGTCGTGATGGCCCGACGAACGAAACTGCGGGGCTGGGTTTGGACAAACACGTAGTCTTTACCCTGAATGGTTACCACGGCCGACTGCGGTACCGAAAGGAAATTCCCTTCACTGATGCCAAAGCGAACCGTAGCGAACATACCCGCTTTGAGACGACCTCCGGCATTGGCAACCAGAATCCGTAGTTTGATCATACGGGTCTGAGCATCAGCAATCTCATTGATGGCCTGTAAGTTACCCTGGAACACTTCGCCGGGATACGCCGTAAAACTGAGCTGGCAGGTTTGTCCCTGTTTGACGCGGGTGAGCTGACTTTCGGGAACCTCACAAACGACCCAGGCCGTGCGGGGACGAGCTTTCATCAATAACTCCGCCGGAAATCCACCCATTTGCAGCCGGGCTTCGTGCTCGATTAAGGCGGCCTTTTCGTTTTCCAACTGCGTTTCGGCTTCCAGTACATCGCGGCCCGTACCCGCTCCGTTGCTGGCCAGATCTTTCGCCCGGGCTACGCTTACGGTAAGCGTACGAATGTTGATGCGGTGCTGAAGCAACTGCGTATACTCCGAAGCCAGTTCCGCATCGTTGAAGAGTACCAGATGCTGATCGGGGTTTTCCTGGGAAGGAATCACGGTAGCCGCCACCTGAGCCGGAGCCTCAAAATCGGCCCGTAGGTTGCTGGGTTCAGCGGGCGTTGTTTTGAAATCAGCGGCCATCGCATCGGTGGGCAGCGTAATCAATTGACCCTCCTGAGCAACCGTTGGTCGAAGTAGTTCCGGGGGAGCTTTTTTTTCGGTTTTCTGACAGGCCAGAAGTCCTAGCAGCAGTAGGCAGGTATAGGTGCGTACGTTCACGGTCGTTCGAGTGAGGGGTTACCATTCAGAAATGAGGCCGGAAGTGTAGAGAACGTCTACGAAACTTTTCCGGTAATCGTATAGGGCGTCAAAGTAGCTTTGGCGAGTTTCGTACCAGGCCCGCTGGGCTTCCAGGTAATCTACCAAAGTGGTCGCTCCTTTGACGTAGCTGTAGCGGACGGAGTTGAGTACCTGATCGGATTGGCGGAGTAATTGCTCGAATCGTTGAATGGACCGCTGGTGATTACGAAAGGTATTGATGGCCGTCCGAAGCTCCACGCTGATTCGCTTTTCCAGAAAGGTACGCTGATCCTGAGCCTGTTGCTGTAAGATTTTCGATTTCTGGATCTCGCCCTGATTACGGCTAAAAACGGGTAATTCGAAAGTCAGGAAAACCCCCACGTACGGAACGGCATTCTGCGGGTTCCAGATCGTTCCGAGCTCATTGCTGGGTTTCGCCAGTACGCGTTGCAACGCTACGTTTCGCTGAGCTGCCTCCAAGCCGCTACGGGCCAGTTGTACATCCGAACGCTGCTCCAGGGCGTAGTTCAACAAGCTATCGAATTGAACCTGCGATAAAATGGGATCTTTTAAATCAATTTGTACGCTATCGGTTTGGCCCAGTTGTACCTGAAGGGCCATGAGCTGGTTGGCGTAGGTTTGCCGGGCCGTCAGAATCAGTACGGCATTTCGTTCCGAGAAAACTTCCGTCCGCGTCAAATCCGAGGAACTCACGACCTGATTGCGTAAGCGAACCCGATTGACGGCCACCAGGCTATCCAGGTTGCCCTGGGTTTGCTGCAATAAGTCCAGTTTCACCGACGCATACCAGGCATCCAGCCAGCTCAGGGAGACATCCCGCAGTACTTGACGCGTATTTTCTTTCAGCGTTGCTTCCGACACCTGCGTTAGGCCTTGGGCAAAGGCTACCCGGCGGGTACGTTTTCCGTACAGGTCGAACTCTTTGGTGAGCTGTAACCAAAACTGACGATTCTGTCGGCTTAGGTAGCCTGCGTCGGCGGGAAGGTGTTTCGAGGAAAGCTGAAGCAGGGT
Source organism: Siphonobacter sp. (assembly GCF_048595215.1). Lineage (NCBI taxonomy): Bacteria > Pseudomonadati > Bacteroidota > Cytophagia > Cytophagales > Cytophagaceae > Siphonobacter > Siphonobacter sp. The sequence goes on along the minus strand of NZ_JBMDWJ010000102.1, from coordinate 22,274 downwards.
CTGGTTGTTGAGAATAGGATTACTGCGAAGGCCCGCTGTAATTTCATCCGAACGGCTGGCGGCAATGTCCAGCGTTTGTAACTGCAGGGTAGGATTGGCTTCGCGTACCCGTTTAAGGGTCTGACGGAACGAATACACCTGTTGACCGTAACCGCCCAGATAGGCTACGAGTACCAGCCCAAGGGCCAGCGTCATTCGCATCATAAAAAGTATTGCATTAGGAATTGGTTCATCGGATTTGATCCGATCATCCGTGCTCCACACATAGAACAGGGTAGTCATAGCCCGTATTGGACGCAGTCCGGGCCATGAAGTCAAATCGCGGGAGAAAAATAGATTTTTTGCTGGAAAAAGTCGACGACTCAGGAAAAAATCAGTGACTTCCGGTGGGTAGGAACTGAATCGTTCGTAAAACGGAAAGTAAGGCTTGAGATAAGAGCATAAAAAAAGCACGTTAGCCAGAGACTAACGTGCTTTTAAAAAAGGGTGGTAAAGGGCGGGTTCGAACCGCCGACACACGGATTTTCAGTCCGTTGCTCTACCAACTGAGCTACTTCACCATTTTTTGTCCCGCTACTACGTGTGTTTTGGGACTGCAAAAGTAGTAGCACAAAGAGCCAAAAGCAATACCTGAGGCAATATTTTTTAAAAAACTTTTTAAAATCAGACGAAACCGCCTGTGGATCACCCGCTTGAGGTCACAAATTTAAAACTTGCTGAAGCAGAACTATCGGCTTATGTTTGTAGCCAGTACTTGTAACTCCGACAATGAATCACCGCTATACTTGAATCCTATTCAACCAAGTAGTTCCACGTATAGAATTGTAGAAAATTAAGTCATGAACATTATTATTCCCATGGCAGGGATGGGTAAGCGGATGCGGCCTCACACCCTCAGTATTCCCAAGCCCCTGATTCCCATTGCCGGAAAACCCATTGTACAACGGCTCGTAGAAGACATTGCCCAAGTATGCGGTACCCCCATCGATGAAATAGCCTTTGTCATTGGTGATTTTGGTGAAGAAGTAGAACAACGCTTACTGGCCATTGCCGAATCAGTCGGAGCAAAAGGCCGTATTTGTTATCAGCATGAACCCCTTGGAACGGCTCACGCCATTTTATGCGGGGCTGAAAGTCTGAAAGGAAATGTCATTGTTGCGTACGCCGATACCCTGTTCCGGGCGGATTTTAAGCTGGAAACCGATCAGGACGCCATCATCTGGGTACAGGCGGTGGAAGATCCGAGTGCTTTTGGCGTAGCTCAGGTAAACGAAGCGGGCGAAATCATCGGTTTCGTGGAAAAACCGCAAACCTTCGTATCGGATCTGGCGATCATCGGTATCTACTACTTCAAAGACGGTGAAAACCTGCGAAACGAATTGCAGTACCTAGTCGATAACAATATCAAAGTTTCGGGTGAGTTCCAGCTTACCGATGCCATTGAAAACATGCGTCGGAAAGGCCTGAAGTTTGTACCGGGTCAGGTACAGGAATGGCTGGATTGCGGCAACAAACAGGCCACGGTAGAGACCAATCGCCGTTACCTGGAATTCGTCCGCGATCAGAACCTCATTCACGAGTCCGTAAAGCTGATCAACTCGGTGGTCATTCCCCCCGTATTCGTGGGTGAAAATGCCGTCATCGAAAATACGGTACTCGGGCCGCATGTTTCCGTGGGTAAAAAGACGAGCGTGAAGGATTCTGTGATCCGCAATTCCATTGTGCAGGAGAATACAGTCATTGAAAGTGTCAACCTGGAAAATTCCATGGTGGGCAACTTCGTTCACCTGACCAGCAAAGCCGCCGATTTGAGTGTCGGCGATTATAACTCGATTACGGTGTAAGCTAAATAACCCAGCCGTTCGTATCTGCTTAGAAATGACGGGCGTAGCTTTACGGCGAGCCCGTATTTTTATACTTTCAGTGCCTACAGGCCTTTTTTTGTGGGTATTGAAAGTATTAATTTTTGCTTTCAATTCGTTGAAATACAGTAAATTGTAAAAGTAAAAAGCTCCGAAGGTTATTTTTTCGCAATCCAGAGCCCACTGACAGCCTCTATGAAAGCAGTTGCCCTAGCCGTATTGATGGCTTTTTTAGCCGGGCCTACGATTGCCCAGCAAAAAAAGAAAAAAGAAGCACCTACGGCGGAGCAAATCGCCGAGGCAGAACGCGTATTTGCGGAAGGGATGAAGTTTTTTGTGCAGGATGATTTCGAGCAGGCCATTCCTGCCTTCCAAAAGTCCCTGGAAATGTCGCCGGAAAATTCCGGGGTTAGTTATTCCCTAGCCAAAGCCTACGACAAGAAGGGAGATACGGACAAGGCCATGCCGCACGCCGAAAAGGCCTTTCTGCTCAGCCCCGAGAATAAATTCGCAACCACCTTACTGGCCGATATTTACGAGAAAAAACACAAGTTTGCCGAGGCCGCTAAGCTGTATCAACTGCTAGCGACGCGGTACCCCGAAAATACGGAATACGCCATTGAATTAGCCTCGCTGTACTTACAGCAGGATCAGTACGCCGAAGCACTAAAAGCGTACGACAAAGTGGAAAAAACGCTGGGACTTTCGGAGGAAATTACCCAGCAGAAGCAAATGGTACTGCTCAAGCAGGGTAAAGTAAACGAAGCGATCAAGGAAGGCGAACGACTCATCAATTCCGATCCTTCGGAAGTAGAATATCTAGTGGATCAGGCCGAACTGCTCATGACCCATGACCGCTCGGAACAGGCCATCCCCGTTCTTGAAAAAATCCTCCAGCTTCGCTCCGACAACGCTCAGGCCCACATTATGCTGGCGGAACTCTACCGCAAGAAAGGCGACCTGAAACGCTGTAATGAAGAACTGGGCAAAGCCTTTGCTGACCCTTCACTCGATGCCACGACGAAAGCCCGCGTACTGACGAGCTACATGGCCATGTTGCCGCAGGAGAGTCAGAATGAGGACGTACTTACCTTTGCCCGCAGTCTAGTACAAAGTCATCCGGAGCAGTCCCAGGGACACGTCATTCTCGGTGATTTACTGGCTCAACGCAATGACAAAGCCGCCGCCCGGGATAGTTACGCGAAAGCGGTTCGGCTGGATGGCTCGCTCAACGAAGTCTGGCAACGCGTTATTCAACTCGATGGTGATCTTAACCAGATGGATAGTGTCGTCACGCATGCCGAACAGGCTTTGGAAGTATTTCCCAATCAGGCCGTATTCTGGTACGCCAGTGGCTCGGCTAATCTGGCAAAAAAGCAGTATAAAAAAGCGGCGGATGCCTTGGAAGAAGCCCGACGTCTTTCGAGCGATACGAAACTACTGACCTTCATTCACGCCCAGCTAGGCGATGCGTACAATGCGATGGGTAAGTTCGAAGCTTCGGACGCAGCCTACGAAGACGCCCTGAAAATTGACGCGAATAATGAGCATGTCTTAAACAATTACGGTTATTTTTTGTCTCTGCGTAAGGTTAAACTCGATAAGGCTACCGAAATGACGAGCCGCCTGGTGAAACTGTTCCCGCAGAACGCCACGTATCTGGATACCCATGCCTGGGTGTATTTTGCTCGCGGTGAGTATGCCATGGCCCGTACGTTCCTGGAAAAAGCCGTCAAACTCGACGCTTCGAATGGAACCATTTGGGAACATTACGGTGACGTACTCTTTCAGCTAAACGACAAAGAGAAAGCGTTGGAACAGTGGAAAAAGGCAAAAAGCCTGGGCGTAGCTTCGGAGCGAATCGAGAAGAAAATATCCACCGGATCGCTGTAAGGTAGTGATTGCATTGGCAGGATCGGGTGAGTGAGGGAAAGACCGCACTTGTAACAATTGACCATGAAGCATTGGTTTGTATATCTTTTTTTAGGAATAATTCTGAGTACGACGGTAAGTTGTAAGCGGCAGAAAACGCGTAAATCAGCTCCGATGGCCCGCATCGATTCAGCCAATGGGCCTACGGAAGTTACGAAGTTGCCTACCATTCGGACCCCAGAGGGAGTCAATGAGAACGTAGCCATCGATGAGGTCGATTTTACCTACTTGGTGGCTCGTTCCAAAGTGTCTTTCCGTTCCAAAGCAGATGGTATTGACAATGCCGATTTAACACTCCGCATGAAGAAAGACAGCCTGATCTGGTTTACGGCCGGTCAGTTTGGCATTACCGGAGCCCGGGGTCGTATCACGCGGGATTCGGTTACGATTGTCGATGTGCTGCACCGGAGTTACATGCAACTCAGCTTTCCACAACTCAGTGCCCGCCTGGGTATTGAAGTCAGTTATGATCTGCTACAATCCATTATCATTGGTAGTATGCCCTGGAAAAGCCAGATCGAGCAAATTCAGAAAGACAGCAGTACGTATGTCCTGCGGCAACGTTCGGGACCCGTACAGATTGCCAATTATCTCAATCCGGCTACTCGTAAAATTGTACAGGTAGAAGCTTCCGAAGGCTCGCGTCGCTTACATTTGTCGTTCCAGGAGTTCACGACCCTTGAACGTTTTCTGTTCCCCTTTAGCAGTACGTTGACTTTGGAGGGAAAAAATGCGTCGGGAACGCCGCAACAAACCATTGTCGAACTCCGGCACCGCAAAGTGGAGCTGACCAATCAGGTACAAACCTTTCCCTTCAGTATTCCCTCGCGGTATACCCGTAATTAGCCAAGTCGTAATTTATTCATAGTAGTGGTTCAACTTTTGCCTTTTCACATTTTGCGTATTTTCCCAACCTTTTCTTTGGTAAAGCGAATCATACAGCCAAAGCTGATGGGGCTGGGCCTTTTACTTGTTCTGGTAGGTTTTCAGCCCGTACTGGCCCAGCGGGGAAAAAAGAAAACGCCTACGCGTCAGCAGTCCGCTGCTGGAAAAGCAAAAGCGAAACAGGCTCCCGCGAAGGCTAAGAAACCGACGAAACCCCAACCGGCTCCGAAAAAAAACACCACGCAAAGACCCACCACCCGGCGTACCTCGCGAGCAGAAACAGAGGATACCGAAGTCTCCTTACGACAAAGCCGTCAGCAACTCGAAGCCGAAAAACGCCGAAATCAGGAACGTATTACGGAGATCAACCGGGTACTCAACCAGACGGCCAGCAAAAAAACGGCTACGCTGACTGAACTCAAGGCTCTCAACAGCAAGATCGAAACCAAATCCAAACAGATTGATCTGCTTTCCCAGGATTTAAACCTGTTGAATCAGGAAATGCGGGGGTTGGCCGTACAGTCCGGCAAATTGGCCCGCGACCTGAAAAACCTGAAGCGGGAGTACGCCTCCATGGTATACGCCGCATCCAAGACAGCCAACACCTACAACAAGCTGAGTTTTCTCTTTTCGGCCAATAGCTTTAACTCCCTGGTGATGCGGTACCAGTATTTGCGTCAATACACGGAAGCCCGCGAAACGCAGGCCCGGCACATTGAGCAGGTACGCGGCGAACTCGCTACCAAGCAGCAAACCATCAAATACAAGCAGGTTCGGAAAACCGACGTCTTACAGGCTCAGGTAACGGAAACTAAGACCCTGGAGGTTACTAAGGAACGACAAGCCGCCGTAGCCAGTGAGCTGAGTAAGCAGGAAACTACCCTGAAAGGAGAACTGGGCGAACGGACCAAGGCTGTCAACCGACTGGATAACGCCATCGCCAATGTAATTGAGCGGGAAATTCAGCGGGCTGCCCGTGAGCGGGAGGAGCGACTCCGGCGGGAACGCATTGCCCGCGAGCAGGCCGAGCGGCAGGAAGCTGCTGCCAAAGCTCGAGCCGAAGCCATTGCCAAAGCCCGAGCGGACGCTGCCGCCAAAGCAGCGAAAGCCGAAACGCCCGAAAAAGCGAAAGAAATCATTAAAGAAGCTGAAGAAGAAGTCGCGAAAACGCCCGAAGTACGGCCCGCCGAACCTACCCGGGCTAGTATTGGAGCGGCTCCAGAAGCCGAAGCTGGGGCTTCGTTTGGCTCTTCGCGGGGACGGCTGCCCTGGCCGGTTCGTTCCGGCTATATCTCCGAACACTTCGGTCTGAATTCTCCCATGCCGGGTATCACAACCCGTAACTTAGGGGTGGATATTGCTACCAACGTTGGGGAGCCCGTTCGGGCCGTGTACGAAGGCATTGTACGGAACGTCATGTCCGTACCGGGCATGGGAACCGTAATTACCGTACAGCACGGCGAATACTTTACCATCTACGCTAAGTTAGCCAGTGCCTCGGTATCCGAAGGACATCGGGTAAAAGCTCGGGAAGTGATTGGAACCGCCTTGTCGGATCGAAATGGTGGAGCGGAAATTAACTTCCAGATCTGGAAAGGTCGCGGTAAGATGAATCCGGAAGGTTGGCTGGCAGGAAAGTAACCCAGTTCATCCGTACATATACAAAGAAAAAGCCGCCCGAGGATACCGTGGGCGGCTTTTTCACTAGGTGGAAGTAATTACTTTTTAGAACCTCCTTCCAGTTCTTCTATTAGTTTTTCCAATATTTTGGATTCCGTATTTGGAAAATCTGCGTCTTCACGAACACTCGTACTGGAAGGTTCTTCATCGTTACCTTCTTGATTATCTTTGGGCTGAGGGTCAGGAGTAGCCGAATTACTCCAGAGATTTGTTGAGTTCATAAGGATTCGCTTTACTACTACTTACAATACATTAAAAAAGTATTCCTTTGGGGAAAAAGCTACCCGCCTTTTTCAGAAAAACGTACTAAATCTTTTCCTGAACATCCATTGTTAGGTAAGACTACAGGAAGGGGCCTTGGTCAAGTTTAACCTTGAATGGATACGCTCAAAAACCGAATCATCGCTGCATCGGGCACATTTCCCGCCAAATGTAATTGAATAATTTTTGAATTATTTGTACCTTTTTTATGATTTTTGTAATAGTTTGTTCCGCTATACCCTAGACCATGCTTAGCCATGAAAAGACGGCTTCTTCATACGGATGAAAATCTGCTGCTGCTACTTCGTCAGAGCAATGCTCAAGCATTTGAAGAAATTTACAACCGGTATTGGTCGAAACTATACAGTCAGGCCTATAAACGCTTAAAATTCAGAGATAGTACCGAAGAACTCATCCAGGAGCTATTCGCCGATCTATGGGAAAGACGAGCCGAACTACTCATCACTTCTTCCCTCGAAGCGTATTTAAGAACGGCAGTAAAATATCTGGTGATCAACTATTTCCAGCGGGAAGAAGTTCGTCATCGGTACTTAGCCTATTACGAACAAAATAAGGATACGGAGACCTCTTGTACCGAAGAAGAATTAGCCTTCAATGAGTTAGAAAATGTCTTACAGCAACACGTTGCGTACTTACCTCCGCAAAGTAAAAGAGTCTATGAGCTGAGTCGACAGCATCACCTGACGATTCCAGAGATCGCTCAGCGGTTAAATATTTCGGAGAAAACGGCTGAAAATCACTTAGGTAGAGCTCTTAGAGCCTTGCGTAGCTCCCTGCGAGAATATGTCAGTGTCTTTGTTTTATTTATTTTCTCATAAAATTTTAAATTTTTCAGGGACAGGCTTGGGGGTAAACCCTGCGTTGACACACTTAGTATATAGAAGAACCACTTGTACTTTCGCTGTCTAGGTATGAAGCCACTCTTACCCATTGCGTTACTAGAAAAATACACCGCTGGGAAAGCTTCTCCAGAGGAACGGGAGCAGGTGGAACGATGGTACCAGTCCTTCGAGTCCGATAAAGATTTATCCGAATCTTGGCGTGCACCCGAAAGGGAAGAAATACAAAAGGAGCTATACAGTAAAATTACCGAACAAGTCGGCCTCGCCAAGGAGCGTTCCCTGTTCGACTGGAAACGGGCCATCGCTATCGCTTCTGGAATTGTCTTGGTTCTGTCGTTGGGTTTCTATGTCTGGAAGCGGGAAACGACGGGACTGCAACCGATGGTTTACGAGAATCCAACGACAGAACTGAAGCGACTCACGTTACCCGACCAATCCCAACTATGTCTGTATCCCGGTGCACGGGTCAACTTAGCTAAAGATTTTGGCGATGATACCCGCTCTTTAACGCTAACGGGGATTGCCTTCTTTCAGGTCCAGCGTGATGAGCGTCGCCCGTTTATCATTCATAGCAAAGGACTGGTAACGCAGGTGCTGGGAACCAGCTTTCTGATTGATGCAAATCCGACTTCGCGTAGGGTAGAGGTTTCGGTGCTTACGGGGAAAGTACGGGTGAAAGAAGAACAGTCGAAAAACTATATCGTGCTGTTACCTAAACAGAAAGCATACTATCAAAAGGGGGAAGAGACCAAAGTATATGAAACGTCAGAGCGAGATCCTTCAAAGGTCTGGGAGAAAGGCGATTTCGTATTTGTAGATACGCCCCTAAGTGCTATTACGGAGGCTTTAACCCAGCGATTTGGCGTTGTATTCGAGGTAGAAGACGAAAAAATTTATCAGTGCCAGCTCTCTGCTCATTTCACCAATCAAAATTTACCTGATATCCTGGAAATGATCAGTAAATCACTTAACATTTCATACGAGCTTAACCAGAACCGAGTCATCGTTAAAGGTCAGGGTTGTTCCCTATAGTTACAGAATCCTCTTTTCATTTAGTATCCTCTATTTTCTAAAAAGAAGAAGGGTGGTACCAGCACCCTTCCTCACCTCCGGCATCACTCTCATCGAGTGACAGGGAGCTTATTGACTCAATTCACCCTAAATCTATGAAGCAAAATCTCCTTATTTCACCATTCGTTGGAAAAATTATGCGGATCGCACGCATGCAGCTTTTCTTCTTACTTCTGGTCAGCATCGGGAAAGCAGAAGTAACCCATGCTCAGCCTGAAATTGAAAAAATAATTTCCGTAAACTGGTCCAATGTTACCCTGAAACAAGCGATTCAATCGCTGGAAAAACGGGCTTCGTTGCATTTTGTCTATAGTCAAAATGTCATTGCACTGGATCAGAAAGTGAACCTGGTCAGCAAACGTGAAAAGGTAAAAAACATTCTGGATCGCTTGCTTCTGCCCTTGCAAATCAAGTATGAAGTCATCAATGGAAACATTGTACTGAGTCGGGTTCTGTCCTCAACCGTGACCACACCCGCTTCAGTCCTGGCTATGTCGGTCCAGGAACGAGGGTCCCCTTTACCATCCGTAGCGTTCCAACCCCTGCCGGATCGGATCGTTCGTGGACAGATTACTTCTGAAACGGGCGAGGCCTTACCCGGCGTCAATGTTATGGTGAAGGGTACGACCGTGGGCGTCAATACCAATAACGATGGGAACTACCAGTTGTCGGTACCGGAGGGTTCATCCGCCATTTTAGTAATAACCTCCATTGGCTATCTCAAACAGGAAATTCCGCTGGGCAGTCAAACGCTGGTGAACGTACAGCTTAAACCCGACGAAAAAGCCTTACAGGAAGTCGTAGTCGTAGGGTATGGCGAACAAAAGAAGGTAAGCTTCACCGGCTCAGAGTCCATCATCACAACCCGTGAATTGAAGCAAAGTCCAACGGCTCTGCTGAGTAATGCTCTGGGTGGGCGTATGGCGGGGCTGGTTACGGTGCAGCGTTCGGGAGAGCCCGGCTACGATGGGGCGAACATTTGGATCCGGGGCTTGGGTACTTTCGGTTCGAACCAATCGCCGTTGGTACTCGTGGATGGGGTAGAACGGGATTTCAACAACATCGACCCGCACGAAGTGGAAAGCTTTACCATTCTTAAAGATGCCTCTGCTACCGCCGTGTTTGGGGTACGAGGAGCCAATGGCGTGGTACTGGTAAACACGCGTAAAGGGACGGGAGGCAAGCCCAAAGTATCGTTTACCGTGGAAAAAGGTTTTTTAAGTCCGACTCGTTTGCCTGAATATGTAGATGGACACACCTACGCTACGCTATACAATGAAGCAAACCGGAATGCAGATTTACCGCTGCCGTTTACCGACGAGGTCTTGCAGAAAATTAAAGATCAGAGTGATCCCCTTCGGTACCCTAACGTAGACTGGATGAAGCTCATGAAGCGGTCGGCTGGTCAGGAGCACGTAAACCTTAACATTTCGGGTGGAAACACAACGGTACGGTACTTCGTCTCTACGTCCTATTTCCATGACAAAGGTTTTTTTATTGAAGATCCCCGCAACGCCTATTCAACCAATCTGGGTCGCCGTCGCTTCAATTTAAGAACCAATGTCGATATCAATCTCAGTAAAGATCTGGAGTTGAGCATTGGCATTACGGGCATTACTGAAAACCGGAATTTTCCTGGAACCGGGACGCAGGAGATTTTCAACCTGATGAATAAAGCAACCCCGATTCTGTATCCAATGGTCTATCCAAATGGACGTATACCTGGTACCGTTGCTTCTGCCCAGCAAAATCCGTACGGCCGACTCACGCAAACTGGCTACGCCACCGAGTTCAGAGGAACGACGCAGGGAACCTTTGGACTGAAGTATAATCTCGGCCGATTAACGAAAGGCTTGAGTGCGATGGGGCGTTTTGCTTTTGATAGCTATAGTAGTAGTAATATCGCTCGTAAGAAAAACTTTGAAACGTGGCTGGTTTCTGCCGAGAATGATCCCACAACCGGCGAGCCGATCTACAATCTGACGGCTGAAGGAGACAAGTTTTTAGGCTACGGTATTGATACCTGGGGTGAAAGCCGCAGTTACCTGGAAGCCAGCCTGAACTATAGTCGCAGTTTTGGAAGGCATGACATTGGCGGGATGCTTCTCTACAATCAGGGGGGCCGACAGGCTACGGCTGGTTCAGCCATCGGTTCGTTACCTTACCGACGGATGGGTCTGGTCGGAAGAGCTACCTACGGCTGGAAAGAGCGGTATTTTGCCGAAATTAACTTTGGCTATAATGGTTCAGAAAATTTTCCACGGGGTAAGCGATTTGGCTTGTTCCCGGCTTTCTCCGGCGGATGGGTCGTTTCGGATGAACCATTCTTCAAGAATAACGTGCCCTTTATTTCGCTGCTAAAACTGAAAGGCTCTTACGGAATTGTAGGGAATGACCAGATCAACGACCAGCGGTTTATGTACCTGACGACCCTAAAAACAACCGATGGCTACCTGTTTGGAACCGAGTTCAATAATGGAATCGGAGGCATTATGGAAGATGCCATTGGTAATGCCAATATCACCTGGGAGACTTCTCGCAAGACGAATGTGGGCATGGAACTGCGTGCGATGAAAGATCGAATCTCCCTGATGCTTGACTTTTTTCGGGAGTACCGCACGAATATTCTTACCCAACGCGGAACGGTACCCGAACTTCTGGGAATTCAATCGCTGCCTTATGCGAATATCGGCATTGTAAACAATAAAGGCATTGATGCGACCCTGACGTATCGAACGTCCATTGGAGCCGTCCGAATGGATCTGAAAGGAACGTATACGTTTGCCCGTAATCGCATTATCCATAACGACGAACCTTCACGCCGCTATGATTATTTACGCCGGACGGGCCAGCGAATTGGTCAGCCTTTTGGTCTGGAGGCTATAGGGATCTTTAGCAGTCAGGAAGAAATCGATAGCAGCCCCAAACAGGTTTTTAACTCGACGGTTGTTCCGGGTGATGTCAAGTACCGGGATACGAATAACGATGGAACGGTAGATATCTATGATGAAAAGCCCATTGGGTTTTCTAACATTCCCGAGATGGTTTACGGCTTTGGGGGAACCTTCACCTATAAAGGATTTGACTTGTCCTTTTTATTCCAGGGCGTGGGTAATGTATCCGTGTTCCGCAACTTCGAGGGCTATATTCCTTTTGCTCAGGGTCAGTTTGGGAATGTCCTGCAGGTAGCTTTAGATCGCTGGACCCCAGAAAATCCCAATCCTAACGCTTCGTTCCCAAGACTGTATCCCGGAAATAATGACAACAACTATCGCAACAGTACCTTCTGGCAAATCAAGGGCAACTATCTACGCCTGAAAAACGCCCAGCTCGGCTATACGATTCCGAAACTCTGGGCTCAACGGATCAAGGCTGATAATATCCGGCTGTACGTGAATGGCCTGAACTTACTGCTTTGGGATCGGATCAAACTCTATGACCCGGAGAGCGGCGACGGTGCTGGAAAATATCCGCCGTCACGCGTTATCAACATGGGCCTCAATGTGAACTTCTAAGACTATTAAATGTATGAAAAAGATAGTAGTACGATTCCTGATTCTGGTTACCGTTAGCCTATTTACTTCCTGCGAAAAGTACCTGGATAAAGCTCCCGATGAGCTTTTATCGTTGGAAGTCACGTTCGCCAATCGTCAGTACACGGAAAACTTCCTGTACCGCATTTACGCGTATTTACCCAGCTATAACTTCTGGACGGATCTTCCTTACAATGGTTTGGCCGATGATACAGACATTACCTGGAATCGCAGCAATTATCCTAGCTACGATATGAATTTAGGTAACTGGAATCCAACCACGGGTCTGGTGACGAACCTTTGGAAAAATTATTATCAATCATTCCGGCAAATTGCCATTTTCCTGGATAATGTCGATAAAGCCCCGATTTCTACGCAAAACAAGACGCTCTACAAGGCTGAAGCCAAATTTTTGAGAGCCTATTATTACATGAATCTGGTTCAATTGTACGGGCCGGTTCCGCTGATTCTGGATCAGGTATCCTTTGAAGCCAGTACCTTCAATATTCCTCGTAATACGTTCGACGAGTGCCTGACCCAAATTTTGAAAGACCTCGACGAGGCGGCCACAGACTTGCCCCTCAAACATGAGAACATCTGGGCTGGAAAACCTACCAAAGGAACGGCTCTGGCGATGAAAGCCCGCATCCTGCTCTGGGCTGCCAGTCCATTAGTTAACGGAAATCCTGACTTGGCTGGACTAGTGAATCGCGACGGGAAAGCATTATTCCCTACCGCTTACAATAAAGAGCGGTGGCAATTGGCCAAGGCAGCCAGTAAGGCCGTGATCGATCTGGGTATCTATAATCTGTATACCGTACTGGATGATAAAGGAGCCGTCAATCCCCTGGCTTCTTACAAAGGATTGTTTATCAGCCAGTACGCCAATGAAGAAATGATCTGGGGACGGAATCTGGACGGGGGTAATTCCCTGGTACTGGATCGGCACTGTATGTTACGCAGCAAAGGCGGATGGAATGGCGTAGCGGTTACACAAAAATCAGTCGATGAATATGAAATGGCGAATGGAAAAGCCATTACGGAGGCGGGCTCGGGCTACGTGGAAACCGGTTTCTCCCAACAGGCTACGACTTACGCCCCCAAAGGGACCTGGAACATGTACGTGGGTCGTGAGCCTCGTTTCTACGTAACGGTCAATTACTCCGGAGCACCCTGGTGGGACAATACCAAGGCGGAATTCTTTTATAAAGGAAAAGACGGGAAGGAAGTCGGCCGGGATGACCATTCCCGCACGGGTTATCTGCTGCGTAAATTCATAGACCCTGCCAGCGATCCGATCGCCAACCGGAACCGGGCGAAACTATTCCCCTACATTCGACTCGCTGATATTTATTTGATGTACGCCGAGGCTTCTAATGAACTCGAAGGACCAACCGCTGATGCCATTGGGTATGTGAATAAAATCCGTTCAAGAGCGGGGCTCCCTGCTCTAGCCTCCGGTCTTTCCCAAACCGAGTTTCGTAAGAAAATTCAGCATGAGCGGGCGATTGAACTGGCTAACGAACAATTACGCTATTTCGATTTACGTCGCTGGAAACAGGCCTCGGAGCTAAAGGGAAGTTTTGAGGGCATGTCCGTTGATTTGGGCTCCAGTGCAACCGACGAAAGTTTCTTCAAACGAACCACTTTTGAAACCAGAGTTTTTGAAAATAAGCATTACTGGTGGCCCATTCCCCAAAGTGAAGTGGATAAAAATCAGGCGATGGTTCAAAACCCCGGCTGGTAAGGAAGGCTCTTACGTTACGCCTCCATGCCGTAAGAAAGTGCTTGCAGACCACTCACGCTCGTTCAGGGCGGGTGGTCTGCCTGGTTTTAGGAGTTATCTCTCCAGTTTAGGCAGCAACGACCTGCATTAACGTTTATTTAAAGTCTTAGACTCCAGGATTTTAAAAAACTTTTCTCGGTACGTTTCACCCAACGGAATCGCCGTTTTTTTATCCAGAAAGACCTCATTGCCTTCAATGTACTGGAGGCGATCCAGAGCAATCAGATAGCTTCGGTGAATTCGCATGAAGCGGCGTTCGGGCAAGCGTTCTTCCACTTCTTTCATGGTTAGTAAGGTGACCACGCGGCCCTGATCCGTGTAAATGCTCACGTAGTTGCCCAGCCCTTCCACGTACTGAATGTCGGAAAGCGTAATCCGCTGGGTACGGTTATCGGCTTTGACGAAAATGTAATCCTCTTCAACGGCTTGCGTAGGCACGGTTGGATTAGGTGGCGTAACGGGAGAACGCTGGTCCACAGCTTTCTGGGCGGCTTTGAGAAAGCGGTCAAACGCTACGGGCTTGAGTAGGTAATCGACCACGTTGTGTTCATACCCCTCCAGAGCGTACTGACTATAAGCCGTGGTCAGAATGACTTTAGCCCGACCGTTGAGTACCTTGATAAAATCCAGCCCCGAAAGCTCCGGCATGTGAATGTCGAGAAAAATCAGGTCAATGGGCTCGCTGTATACTTTTTGCAGGGCTTCAATCGGCCCCAGGCAACGCCCCGCCAGTTTCAGGAAAGGCGTTTGATTGACGTAGTGCGTCAGAATGTCGAGAGCAGCGGGCTCGTCGTCGACCAGTAGGCAATTCAATGGATACATTAGAGTTGGATTTGAAGTTCAGCGGTATACGCCTGGGGCTGATCGTGTAAATTCAGCGTATAGCGGGAAGGGTAAGCCAGTTCGAGTCGCCTGCGAATATTATCCAGCCCAATACCCGTCGATTCTTCCTTCGGTCCCTGCCGTTTTTTATTACGAACGAAAAAGGAAAGCGTTTCGGAATCAACCCGTAAGTTAATCTGTAAAGGGAAACCAGGGTCGTGTAACTCGCCGTATTTAAACGCATTTTCTACAAAAGTGATCAAAAGCAGGGGCATGATGCGACGAAAGGCGGGACTGCCTTCCACCGTAAACTGCACTTGTAGGCGATTGGCGAACCGCAACTGGTTGAAATCCACAAAATTCTGTAAATGCCGTACTTCGTGTTCCAGAGGTACTTTCGTTTCGGATTCCTGTAGCCCATACCGCATAATTTCCGAAAGCAGCAACGTCGCCCGCGATAGATTTTCGGACAAAGGCAGGGCCTGAGCGTACAGAAAGTTAAGACTATTGAAGAGAAAGTGCGGGTTAATCTGATAGCGAAGGGTCTGAAGTTTCGCCGCGGTGACTTCATTTTCGAGTTGTTGCTGGCGTTGGATTTCCCTTTGCCGTTCCTCACTCAACCGACGGAGTTTCTGCTGATCCCGTACCGCCTGTAGGGCATAGCCATAAATAAAACTGATCAGAATGGGATACGCTTCGCTCGACAAAGTACGGGCCATGCCGTAACCAGTCAGTTTAGCCACGGAAATCGTACGGAAGTCCGCTTGGTTGGCCAACACGTTGATGCCATCCAGGTACGGCGGCCAGCCTGCTTTCACGGCGATACCGAAGAGGATGCCTTTCGTAATGGCCGAAATCACGCCAATACCCAGGGCACTCACCACGGCTACAATCAGCCGGTTTTGGGATAAAAAACGGAAACTGCTGCGTAAACATAGGTAAAAGGCTGCTACCGTTGGAACCAGCAGGAGCAGTTCCATGGGCAGATAAAACGTTTTTCGAAAGAAATCAAACAGGTTGGAAAGGAACAGATACGCTATCCAGCCCATCAGGTGACCCAGGACCAGACGGGCAGTTTTTGAGGGCTGTATCCACTGACCCAGCCGTTTGGAAAAGAGCGGCAAGGGCTGCCTGCCCCGTTGATACCAAAGCATGAGTACTGTAAAAATTAGTCCTTCCCCTAGGGTTAAGCCTAGATTCAGCAGGATCCCAACGATCTGAGGTAATACGTGAGCAAAGGCCGGTTTGCTTTCCATCAACCCATCCCGAAAGCCCCGCTGGGCATCGGAATTCGTTGAAAAGAGTCGATCGACCGGTGTATACTCCAGCAGGAACCAGGAACGGAACGCGATCCCGATTCCGAGTAGCAGGAGCGTAGCCAGTAGAAACTCCGCCCGTTTGCTTTGCTGCCAGTAAGGGAGGCAGACGTAATACTGACTGACTAACAACAGTACACCCGAGCTGATAAAGACCAGAGCGTAGGTCCGTAAATACGTAGCTCCGTCGGCGACGATCAATCCGTAAAAGATTAGCCCGTACAGGCCAAACGCTGCGACGAGTCCCAACCACTTCGGCAACGCTTTTATAAACAGGGGCATACGCAGGAGTTCAGAGAAAATCAAAAGTACGCAGAAAAGCAGTGGTCGACGGGTTTGTATGATCAATCCCCCGTCCGCATGGATGAATCCCCGTAGCCTTTGTACGAACCCTGCCGCACTGGGCGAATCCCCGATTCAGTCGGACGAAGCCTTTTACCCGGTGTAACCCGGCTTCATCACGGCGTAGGCGGGCTTGGTCATCTTAACTTTTCTAAGCCCCGGAGAGCGGCCAATTTTGGATCATCAATCACACACAAACCATCCAAAATCATGAACACTGCCATTCGTCTGAGATTAGCCACGGCTGTACTGACCCTTCAAATCTTGGTAAAACTGGTTCAGGGTAGCCAGAAACTAGCTAACCTGGACTTCGGAAAATTTATGGATAAGTCCATCTGGTACAACCTCGGGTACTGGGGAGCAACCAGCGTTCTGAATGTCGTTCTCCCGGCCTTTTTGCTGGTTGTACTGGTGACAACGCTGGTACAGGCCTTCCGTAAATCCACGATCCTCTAAACCCACGACCTACGCATGAAAACACTGTCACTTTCCTCGTACACCTTCCAAACGACCTACGCGGGCCGCCGTTCTTTTTCACCAAAAGCCCTATTCAAAGAGGTATTGCGATTCCTCCGCCATCCTAAAATACAGGCTTCGTCTGAATCATCGCTGGTTAGCCGGGTG
This sequence comes from Siphonobacter sp., assembly GCF_048595215.1. Classification (NCBI taxonomy): domain Bacteria; kingdom Pseudomonadati; phylum Bacteroidota; class Cytophagia; order Cytophagales; family Cytophagaceae; genus Siphonobacter; species Siphonobacter sp. The sequence goes on along the minus strand of NZ_JBMDWJ010000102.1, from coordinate 5,297 downwards.
CGTCAGGTGGGGGTACTGACGGTGGCGAATTTCTTCCTGGCAACGGGCGTGGGTCTACTACTGACCTTTCTGCAACAGCAGGGCATGCTGGAAAAAACCGAGCTAAGTCCGGAATACAGAAAGTTATTTGAGCATTTGCCGATGGCCCTGCTGGCGGGCGTAGGCATTGCTCCGCTGCTGGAAGAATTTCTATTTCGGAGCTGGTTACGCAGTCCCCATCAGGCTTTGTACGTGCTTAGTGCTTTGCCACTCTATGGCTTGTTTGTCGTCCTGCAACCGGTATGGACCATGCCGGTGCTTTATTTCTGGCTGGGGTATCTAGTCATCGGCATCCTGATCGAAGGACTGGGACGGACGCGAATTCATCGACTCGATGCGGCTTTGTATCCCTTCTTTTCCCGAATCTTTCCCCTGCTATTCTACGGCTCGGTATTGATGTTTGGCTTCGTTCACGTGAGTAACTATACACACGTTCCGCTGCTGCTGTACCCGCTGGTTACCTTACCCCAATTGATCAGCGGTTGTTTGCTGGGCTACACCCGGATGCGGTACGGATTCTGGTATGGCGTAGGGCAGCATGGTCTGCATAACCTGGTTTGTATTCTAGTCATGTTCTTGTTTCAGTAATAGGCGTATGAAAAGAGATCGTTCGCTCCAACGCTATTTCGTTTACTTCTTAGGCTATGCTCTATTGATGCAGGGCATTGGCGTAGGCATGGAAGTCGTGTATCCCTGGCTCAAAGGCCATCCCTGGTCGGAGGCGTGGGCTTCGTATGCCGGAATTAGTAAAACCCTGGCGATTGCTATCCCGGCTGCGTGGACCTACGTTCAGCAGCAAAAGAAAAATCCCCGGCCAAGCAGCCGGGGATTGTAAGAAAAATTAAATCGCCATCTCAGCGGATTCCGGTAAGGGCTTTCCCTCGGCCGGGTCCACTTTTCCGAACCATTTCATCCGTACTCGTTCGTTGATGTAGTACAGACAGGGCACCACGATCAGCGTTAGTACCGTCGAGAAAATAACCCCGTAGATGATCGTCCAGGCCAGGATATTCCAGAATACGGCACTATCGCCACCAATCACAATATGCGGATTGAAATCGCTGAAGAAACTAGCAAAATCTACCGTCAGACCAATGGCTAGCGGAATCAGACCCAGAATTACCGCCGAAGCCGTGAGCAGTACGGGCGTCATCCGAATCCCACCGGCTTCAATAATCGCCTGCCGTAGCGGGAATCCCCGTTGCCGAAGCTCTTCGGTAAATTCAATCAGCAGAATCCCGTTTTTAATTACGATACCCGCCAGAGCGAAAATCCCCACGCCCGACATGATGATCGAAAATGTCTGGTTGAAAATGGTAAAGCCCAGCAGTACCCCAATCAGCGAGAGTAGAATAGTACTGAAAATAATCACGGGCTTAACGGCCGAGTTAAACTGCGTAGCCAGTACCAGATAAATCAGCAGAATAGCTCCTAGAAAGGCACTGCCCAGGAAGTTGGAGGTTTCGGCCTGAGCTTCCTGTTCGCCGCCCAGGGCCATCGTATAGCCGTTGGGGAGTTCCATCTGGTTAATGACCTGTTGGAGCTGAACGTTGATTTCGTTGGCATTGGCTCCGGGCACTACGTCCGAACTCAGCGTAATGACCCGCTCCTGATTTTTCCGGTTAATCTGGCTGAACGTGGTGGAGTAGCTAATGTTGGCTACCGACGACAGCGGTACCTGCCGCAGTTGTCCACCCAGGTTCATATCCCGGTACACCACGTCCTGACTCAGTAATCGCTCAATCTGACTGCGGTCATCGGGCTTCAGGCGAAGCATGATCGGGTACTCATCTTTGGCATCCCGGAACTTGCTGATTTCCAGACCAAACAAAGCGGTACGGATGGCTCCGGCAATTTGCTGGGAGCTAATGCCTTCGCGTTGGGCCTTGGTCCGGTCAATCTGTACGATAATTTCGGGTTTGTTGGTGATCAGGTCGGATTTCAGCTGATCGATCCCCGTAATGCCCGATTCCTTGAGCTTTTGCCGAAATTCCTTTTCAATCTTCATTAGCGGCTCGAATTCATCCCCGGCAATTTCTACCTGAATGGGTTTCCCCGTCTGCGGTCCGTTCTGCTCGCGTTCCACCGAGATTTCCGTACCCGGAATGCCCTGCATGGCGTTGCGTACTTTCTCCAGAATGGCCTGCGAAGAAATATCTCCGCGGTCGGTACTTTTCACAAACGCAACGGTCACTTTCGATTTATGCGGTGTATCCGAACGGTCGGGATTGAAGGGATCGCCCGCATTCTTACCCACGTTGGAAATAACGGAGTTCACGGCTTTCGTGGCCTGATTATCCGCCAGAATCTTGAAGACCCGCCGCTCGATTTCCTTCGTGACGCTATCGGTTACGACGGCATCCGTACCGACTGGCATGACGTTGTAGATGTAGATGTAATCAGGCTCGCCGCTGGGGAAAAAGACCACTTTAGGCTGCCGAATCGCCGTGGCGACGATCGCCACAATCAACAAGCTAAAGGCCGCGACAACGGCTACTACGGGACGCCAGCCCTGAATCACCCAGCTGACCAGCCGCCGGTAGCCGTGCTGTAGTTTCGGCAGGATGTTTTCCTGGAAAGGTACCAGAATCCGCGGCGTCAGGATGAAGTGATTGAAATAGTACAACAGCAGCAGGAACACGAAAAAGTTACCCACACCCCGGTTAATGAAGTAGCCTACCAGTGCCAGTGCCAGCATGGCAAACGTGGGTTTGCGGAGCTGTTGCCAGTGTTGTTTCTGTACGTGTTCGCCGTGTTCATCGTCGTGCCGGGTCATGAAGCTGACCGCAAAGACGGGGTTCATCACGTAGGCAACGAATAGCGAAGCAAACAGCGTAATGATGAGCGTGATGGGCAGGAATTTCATGAATTCGCCTACAATGCCCGGCCAGAATAACAGCGGGAAGAAGGGAGCAATCGTCGTGAGGGTACCCGAAAGTACGGGCACGAATACTTCACCGGCGGCGGCTTTGACGGCCTGTTTGATATCCCAATCCTTGTGCTGATTAAAGAGGCGGTGGGTGTTTTCAATCACTACGATGGCATCATCCACTACGATCCCTAAGCCGAGCAAAAAGGCGAACAGTACCAGGGTGTTGAGCGTAAAGGCCGAGCCAATCAGCGGACCTACGAGCGGGAAGCAAACAAACGCCACCAGCGTCGACAGCGGTACCGAAAGCCCTACGAAAATGGCATCCCGAACGCCCATGAAGAACATCAGCACCAGTACCACGAAAATGAAACCGAGGATGACGGTGTTAATCAAATCGTGAATGTCGGCTTTGGTTCGTTCGGACTGATCCGCGGTAATCTGTACCTTCAAACCCGCCGGAAAACGATCCTGCTTGTACTCTTCGATGATCTTTTCGATGCCTTCGGAGGCGGAGATCAGGTTGGTTCCGGCCCGCTTGATGACGTTCAGCGTAACGACTGCCTTGTTGTCCAGACGGGCGAAATCCTGCCGTTCTTCGTAGCTGTCCTGTACGTCAGCTACGTCGCCCAAACGAACCGTTGCTCCTGTGGACGTGCGAATCTGTAACTCCCGCATTTGGGCCACGTCGGTGAATTCACCCTTGACACGAAGCGTACGCCGAACGTTATCTACATTCAACTCGCCGCCCGAAATGTTGATGTTTTCACCCTGAACGGCCTGCTGAATATCGTAAAAGCTCAATCCCGTGGATCGCATGCGAGGCAAGTCCACATTGATTTGAATTTCCCGCTCCAAGGCTCCGACAATATCCACGCGGCTGATTTCGGGCAGGCCTTCCATGGCATCCTGTAAATCCTCGGCGTAATCCTTGAGTTTCTGCAAGGGGAAATTGCCCGCCAGATTGACGTTCATAATCGGAAATTCCGAAAACTCGACGTTCTGAGCCGTGGGTCCGGCATCGAGTTCGGCGGGTAAATCCTGCTTTGATTTGTCGATGGCGTCGCGTACCCGTTGCAAGGCAACTTCTGAGTTGACTTCCGGCAAAAATTCTACCAGAATGACCGACACATCATTCAAGGCATTCGACTTGACCGACTTCACCCCCGAAAGCGACTTCAACTGCTTTTCGATGGGTTTATTGATCAGGTTTTCAATATCCGCCGGAGCCGTACCGAAGTAGACCGTATTGATGTACACCTGCGGTACCTTGATGTCTGGAAACTGCTCCTTGGGCAGGTTCGTGTACACCAGAAACCCCGCCAGCGTAATGATGACCGTGAAGATGTATACGGTCGTTCGGTTTTCTACGCACCAGTTGGTAAAACCGAGGGTTTTGTATTCTTCAAATTTCATTGCTTGGATGGTTGAGAGAACGCGGGGACAGGCCCCGCGTTTCGTTAGTAACTAACCGCTTGTCCGTCCGTTAACTCCTGATAGCCCACCGTGATGAGGGCATCACCGGCTTGCAGGCCTTCCGTAATTTCGATCTTCCCGTTGTAGCTCAGGCCGGTTTTCACGGGGCGGGCTTTGGCTACTTTCCGGTTGCCTTCGCTCGTGGCTACGTACACAATCTGACCATTTTCGGTGTTTTGAATCAGGTTCTGGTCAATCACCAGTGCATTGGTCTTCGTGACGTCATTGATGAGTACCTGGGCCAGCATATTGGGTTTGAGTTCCTTACTGGGGGGTAGGGTCGCTTCAATGGTGAAGGTTCGCGAGAGTGGATCTACCGTCGTGGCAACAAAGCTGAGTTTCGCTTTCATTTCTTTGTTCAAATCCGGGAGCTTGATGGTCACGGCGTCGCCCCGGCGAATGTTGGCGGCGTAGGTATCGGCCACTTTCGCCATTACCTTCAGACTGCTCAAATTAACCACGCGGAGTATACTTACCCCCGGCGTTGCCATCATACCCACTTTGCCGTCGACCTGATCGACCGTACCAGCGATGGGAGAAGTAACCTTCGACTGATTGAGTTGTACCTGCAGTGTCGCAATCCGTTTTTCCAGAGCTTCCTTGTTGTTTTTAGCCTGGAGATACTGAATCTCCGTACCGATCTGCTGATCCCAGAGGCGTTTCTGTTTTTCGTATAGGGTACTGGCCAGCGAAAGCTGATTCTTGGTTTCCTCCACGGATTCCCGTAAAATGGCATCATCAATTTTAGCCAGTGGCGTACCCACGGCCACCGCATCGCCTTCCTTGACGTAAATGGCTTTGATTACACCCGAAGCCTGCGGACTCACCTGCACGTTGTTCTTTGCATCTACCGTACCCTGCACCTCAATCAAGTGTTCAAAGGTACTGGGTTGCAGCGGCGTTACCGAGACGG
>NZ_JBMDWJ010000101.1:0-28862 GCF_048595215.1 Siphonobacter sp. | reverse complement strand
CCAGCATATCTTTCATCAACGTAACCCAGGTTTAGTAAAGCAAGGTACTTAAAAAAACGGTCCGCTACACTTGCTGTTCCCGGTGGAGTTCATCGGCAACGACCAGACCCGAAATCAAGGCTGGCGGCACCCCTGGTCCGGGTACGGTCAGCTGACCGGTATAGTATAGATTACTGACTTTTTTATTCTTCAGCGTAGGTTTTAATAAGGCCGTTTGCCGGAGTGTATTGGCTAGTCCATAGGCGTTGCCTTTGAAGGCGTGATAATCCTCTATAAAATCCCGGTGGGCGTAGCTGCGTTTGTAAACGACGTGCGGGCGAATGGCATGCCCTACGTACTGCTCCAAGCGATCCATGATCAGGTTGTAATACTGTTCGCGTATCGTTTCGGTATCGTCAGATAGCCCTGGAGCTACCGGAATGAGTAAAAACAGATTTTCGCAACCCTCCGGGGCTACGCTCGGATCCGTTTTAGACGGAGTGGAGGCATAAAACAAAGGCTTGGAAGGCCACTGCGGCTGCGTATAGATTTCGTGGGCGTGCAGACTGAAATCTTCGTCAAAAAACAAATTATGGTGCTGGAGTTTATCAACGCGTCGGTTGACGCCTAGGTAAAACAGAATAGAAGAAGGAGCCATTGTCCGGCTATTCCAGTATGCTTCGGTGTAGTTCCGGAATTGAGGTTCCACCAAAGCCTCTTCCACATGATGGTAATCCGCTCCCGCCACCAGCGTATCCACCTGATAGGTACCAAGTTTGGTTTGTACCTCCCGCACTTTTCCCCCTTTGATAATGATTTGTTCGACTTCTTCGCCCAGATTGATCTGTACGCCTTTTTCTTCCGCCAGACGTACCATCGCTTTCACGATTTCGTGCATACCGCCCATCGGATACCAGGTACCCAGGGCAATTTCAGCGTAGTTCATCAGGCTATACAGGGCCGGCGTATTTTGTGGAATAGCCCCCAGAAACAGAATGGGAAACTCCATCAGTTTAAGGATTTTCTCCTGACTGAAGTATTTGCGGATGTGTTGGTGAAAGGATTGAAGCACATCCAGCCGACTGACGTCCGCGAGTAGTTTAAGGCTCAAAAACTCCGTAAGGCTCCGACTGGGTTTCCAGACGAAATTATTCATCCCTACGTCATATTTGTAAGAAGCCTGTTCCAGAAAAGCCCGCAAACGCGGTGCACTACCGGGTTCCATGCGTTCAAACAGCTGCTCTAGTTCCGTTTGATTAGCGGGCAGATCAATAACATCTTCGGTATTGAAAATTACGGTATAGGAAGGATCCAGACGTTTAAGCTCGTAGTAATCCGAGGGTTTCTTTCCAAAACGGGCAAAGTACCGTTCGAACACGTCCGGCATCCAGTACCAGCTGGGTCCCATGTCAAAGACAAAACCGTTGGCTTCGAATTGGCGGGCTCGACCACCCGGCGTATCATTTTTTTCCAGAATGGTTACGGAATACCCGCGATCCGCCAGAGCCGTAGCGGCTGCCAGTCCCGAAAATCCAGCTCCTATAACTATTACTCGTTTGCCCATGGTGCAGGTGAAAAATCAATGCAATAACTCCAAGAACCCGCAAATGTTTGGGGGGACTGTATAAGTAAAAAGGCCGAAGCTAGCTTCGGCCTTTCTCTTATATGCTGGGACGGTACGACTAAACGGCGTATTCGTACACGCTAAGGCGATCCTTCAACTCTTTACGAGCCAAGTGAATGCGATTTTTCACGGTACCAATAGGAATTTGTAGTTGCTCCGCAATTTCATGATACTTATAGCCCTGGAAATACATCAAAAAAGGTGTCTTATGCGAATCGTCGAGTACCCGAATCGCCGCATTGATATCTTCCATGGCAAAGGTTGAATAGGCTTGATTATCGGTTGAACTCTCCAGAGAGTTCAGATAGTATAAGTCATCGGACGTATCGATAAACGTGTTCTTACGAACCATTCGCTGGTAATTCGTAATGAACGTATTTTTCATGATCGTATACAGCCACGCTTTGATGTTGGTACCATCGGCGTACTTATCACGATTGGTGAAGGCTTTGAGTAGCGTATCTTGTAACAGGTCGTTGGCTTCTTCAGCATCTTTCGTCAGCCGTAACGCAAAGGGTCGAAGAGATTTGGACACATGGCCAACGTGATGAGTAAATTCAAGAGCAGTCATGGGCTGATTAGGGCGACGGTATGTTTAAGTAAAATATTTGTTTGGTTAAACAATGGCTTAAAACAAAGGGGTACTGAATATTTTGGGCGGCTGTTGAATTCTTTGCTTTAAGCGTTGATAATAAAGCTTTTAAGGGTTCATTGGGGTAAAAGACCGTCTGAGCTTTAAGACACATATCTATACTTAAAAAATTGGGCCACGCTAGTTTGCGGAAGGTTTGATAACTTAGAATTAAACAAATTCTTTATAACTCTAATGCATTTCTAATAATCCACGCGGCTACACCCTTCTCTTTTGCAACATTATTGCAAGAATGATATACCTTTGTTGCCAGGTTTTATTGATAGCACATGATTCGCTGGTTGATCGGAGTAGGATTACTGTTGATGGGTAGTGAGCTACTGGCTCAAAACTGCTCGTGTACGTTACGCGGGGAAGTGAATGACCGGCAGACCGGACAGCCCGTAGCGGGGGCCGTCATCTGGTTGCCCCAAGCCCAGCGGCAAACGCAAACGAACGCCGCTGGAAGGTATGAATTGCGTAACCTTTGTCAGGGCAAGTATCGGCTTATTTGCCAAGTACTGGGCTATCAGTCCGATACCCTTTCCATCGAATTACGCCATGAAGAACTAGAGCAAGACTTGCATTTACAAGAGGAAGACGTTCACTTACAGAATGTTACCGTAACGGCCCAGCGGTTAGAAAGCTCCCTGCTGACCCGCTCGATTATCGAAGGTGCAGCCCTCGACCAAACCCGCGGACAGACGCTGGCCGATGCTTTAAAAAACGTGACGGGTGTTACTTCCCTTCAAACGGGTAGTAGTATTGGTAAGCCTATTATTCATGGCATGCATTCCAATCGGGTACTGATTCTCAACAATGGTATTCGTCAGGAAGGCCAACAATGGGGCAGTGAACACGCTCCCGAAATCGATCCTTTTGTCGCCAAACGTTTAACGGTTGTGAAAGGGGCGGCAGGCGTTCGGTATGGACCGGAGGCACTGGCGGGTGTAGTCTTAGTAGAACCCGAACCATTGCCTCAACAACCTGATTTTCAGGGCGAACTAAACCTGGTTGGTTTCAGTAATGGCCGACAAGGCATCGGCTCATTACAGCTACAGGGCGGTCTGGGAGCGATACCTGGCTTAGCCTGGCGGGTACAGGGCACCCTCAAACGCGGCGGTAACATCCGTACACCCGGTTATTTTCTGGATAATACGGGTATCTCCGAACGCAATTATTCCGTAACGCTGGGTTATCGGCGGAAAAACTGGCAACTAGAAGGCTTCATGAGTCAATTTTCGACGGAGCTGGGCATTTTCAGCGGTTCACACATTGGCAGCGTGAGTGATCTGGAAAACGTACTGAAAAACGGCGAACCCTTCATTAAAAGTGGCTTTAGCTACCAGATTAACCGCCCTTTTCAGGATGTTTCTCATACGCTGCAAAAGCTAAAAATCAGTTATGGTCCGGCTCAACGGGGTGTCTGGAGCCTGACGTTAGCCCGACAAATCAACGAACGGGCCGAGTACGATTTACACCGCCCTCGTAACGATAGTTTAGCCAATCTGAACCGGCCGGAATTAAACTTCAAGCTGACCAGTTACAACGCCGATTTGGTTTGGGAGCACCCAGCGATCGCTAAGAAAATCACGGGCTCGGCCGGACTAAGTCTTTCGTATCAACGGAACCTGGTATACGGTCGCCCACTGATTCCAAATTTCCGACAGCTAACGACCGGGCTCTTCTGGTTAGAAAAATATACCCATCAAGACTGGGAATTAGAAGCAGGGGTACGCTATGACTTTCGTTATCAACGAATTACTCTTTTTCCTAGTCGAGGCGTACGTACCTACAAGCATTTACAATTTGGGAATGCCTCGGGTAGTCTAGGGGTCCTTCGACGGCTAGGTTCGCATTGGTCCATGCGGTTAAATGGTGGCATGGCCTGGCGACCGCCAAATGTCAATGAATTGTACCGTGCGGGCGTTCACCACGGAGCCGCCGCTTACGAGGAAGGTGAGGCGACCCTGAAACCCGAAACGGCTTTTAACCTGGACTATACCACCGAGTATACGGGTAAGCGACTGCGGGCGGAGGTTTCCGTTTACCGTAATTACATTGAGAACTTCATTTATCTGAAGCCGCAGGCCGAACCCATCCTGACCATTCGCGGAGCGTTCCCTTATTTCAAGTATACGCAGGTGAATGCTGTTTTCCAGGGAATCGACGCCTCGTTTACGTACCTGATAACCAAATCACTAAGCTGGCAAACTAAATACGCTGTAGTACGGGCAAAGGATGTTGAACACGAGGCCCGACTCGTACAAATTCCACCCGATCGATTGGAAAATTCCCTACGGTTACAGCCCGAGAAAGCTGTACTGGGCTTGACGAATTTCTTTATGGAAGCCGGGCATTCTTACGTAGCTAAACAAATCCGGGCTCCTGAAAACGGTGACTTTGCTCCTCCTCCAGCGGCCTACTGGCTTTGGAATGCGGCCATTGGCGGTTCTATTCCCATCCATCGTCACCCCTTACAACTGAGCCTGAGCGTCAGTAATGCCTTCAACGCCCGCTATCGCGATTACCTCAATCGCTTCCGGTACTACGCCGATGATCAGGGTCGTAACCTGAGCCTGCGTGCGAAATGGAATTTTTAATTCTCGGCAATCCATAACAAAAGCCCCTTGGGTCGGTTCAACCAAAGGGGCTTTTGTTATGGTATTGTTAAGCTTTTTTGGCAGCAGGGCCGATTGAATCATACACAATCACCTTTTCCCATAAATGGGAATAATCTTCCACAAACTTAAGGTGAATTGGGTGCTTTTGGTAAATTTCTTCTTCATCTAGGTTATCAAAGAACAACATCCACGAAACATCGTAGCCTTTTTCAATCACACTCCGGTTGGTAGAAGCCGGAACGCCAATGTGACTCAGGCGGATGGTCGGAACCTTCCGAAGTTTTTCGAGACCTTCCATTAACTTAGTCCGGTCAGCTTCGTTTCCTTTATTTTTCAGAAAGAAGTACACGTGGTGCACGAAGAGTTCTTTCGAGGGTGCCGCGGCTACGGGTAGCACCGTCGCAGGGGTTGCCGCCACTACGGCAGAAGTCGTCAGGAATTTTCTACGGGATACGTTTTTCATTGATTGAAATATTCTGAAAGAAAGCGTTCAAAAGTACAGGGGATCCAGGGAAAGAACCGATGAGGTCTTAGCATTTACTGATACTAAAACCATTTCCGCACCAACCAAAGAACCACATTAATGAGTATGGTCACCAACAGGCAGGTCGTAATGGGTAGGTACATCCGGAAATTCTCCCGTTCAATGCGAATATCGCCGGGCAATCGACCCAGCCCCTGCAATTTATCGGAAAATAAATAAATCAACAGTCCGGCACCGAGTAATAACCCGCCCAGTCCCATCAGCCACTTGCCTACTTGAGGATTCATCCCTTGCTAGCGTTAGTACCCTTCTTTCTCGGAGGGGAAATCTTTCGTTTTTACATCATCCACGTAATGGGATACCGCCTTTTGAATGACTTCGGAAAGATCGGCGTAGCGACGCAGGAAACGCGGTTTAAATTCCTGGTTGATTCCCAACATGTCGTGCATGACCAGAATCTGCCCGTCGCAACCCGCTCCGGCTCCAATGCCGATGCTTGGAATATGTACGGAAGCCGTCACTTCCGCCGCTAGAGTCGCCGGGATTTTTTCCAGTACGTACGCAAAGCAGCCGAGTTCTTCCAGCAACGCTACATCGTCTTTCAGCTTTTGAGCTTCAGCTTCTTCCTTGGCTCGCACGGCGTAGGTTCCGAACTTGTAAATCGACTGAGGCGTCAGGCCCAAGTGGCCCATGACCGGAATACCGGCACTGAGTACGCGTTCAATGGATTCCCGAATTTCAGCTCCTCCTTCCAGTTTCACGGCGTGGGCTCCCGACTCTTTCATAATCCGAATGGCCGAACGCAGGGCTTCCTGCGAATTGCCCTGGTAGGAACCAAAAGGTAAATCGACCACCACCAAGGCCCGTTTCACGCCGCGTACCACGGACTGAGCGTGGTAGATCATCTGATCCAGCGTAATGGGCAGGGTGGTTTCATGGCCCGCCATCACATTCGAAGCGGAATCGCCCACCAGAATTACTTCTACGCCAGCCGCATCGATGAGCTTGGCCATCGAGAAATCGTAAGCGGTCAGACAACTGATCTTCTCCCCTTTTGCTTTTAATTCCTGTAACGTATGCGTTGTAACTCGCTTGATATCGGGATTGTGTACGGACATGGCTCGTTGATTAAGGACCTTAAGTAGGTGATCAAACACCAATGCCTTTCGGTCTATGTCCTGCGAAATTAGGGCTTGTCCGGGCAAAACAAAAAAGTCTCCGCCCGTAGGACGGAGACTTTAGCAGGCCAGGCCTAGCATTCAATTAATGCGTTTGTTTGAGTTTATCCTTGAATACTTTCTCAAACTTTTCAACTTTGGGTCGCACCACAAACAAACAATAGGGCTGACGGCCGTTTTGGTTGTAGTAATCCTGGTGGTACGCTTCGGCTTTGTAGAAGTTGGTAAAGGGCGTAATCTCCGTTACCAGCGGATCGGGGTAGATTTTTGCCTTATCTACTTCCGCTTTCCAGTGTTCAGCCTCTTCTTTTTGTTTTTCGTTGTGATAGAAAACCGCCGAGCGGTACTGCGGGCCTTCATCATTACCCTGACGGTTCAGCGTGGTTGGATCGTGCGTACGCCAGAATACGGCCAGCAGATCGGCATAGCTAATCTTCTTGGGATCGTAGGTAATCTGCGTTACTTCCGCGTGACCGGTTTGTCCCGTGCAGACGGCTTTATAGGAAGGATCTTCCACAAAACCCCCTGAGTAACCCGATTCTACTTTCACGACGCCTTCCAACCGCTGAAATACCGCCTCCGTACACCAGAAACAGCCGGATCCTAAGGTAGCTACTTCCAGACCCGCAGGTACGTTTACAGTGGTTTTAGGCAGAGGTTTGTCCGTTGTCATAGCTTTCTTTTGCTCCTGTGCGGGCGACTGGCAAGCCATAAGCGTTGCCACCGACAGAAGACTCCATTTGAGCGTTTGAATGAATGTTTTCATGTAGCCTAATAACATCAAGTGTGTAAGGATAGTTTGCTAACCTCCAGGAATATTCCACGCTATTCTTATCTTTTGATTATTCTCTGTCGCTAGGTATTGGCCCCACGGGCACATCTTTTGTTAATACTGCCCACTACTGTACCACCCCGCAGGGGCAACACCCTATTTTTTAGACTTCTGTTCCACACTCTTTATGAATGTATCACTCAACTCCGATGATTTTCGGTTCACAGGCAAGGGTTCTTTCAAAATCAAGGAAGCCGCAACGAAAATTAAAGATCTGTATCAGAACAAGGATGAATACGAAGAGCTGCTGACGCAGTATCGTCAGGAAATCGACGATTTGCAAAGCCTGATGTACGCTCATAATCGTTACGGACTCTTATTAATTTTTCAGGCCATGGACGCCGCTGGTAAAGACGGTACCATCGGCCACGTGATTACCGGCGTCAACCCTTTTGGCGTCAATATTCATAATTTCAAAAAGCCTTCTACCCTCGAACTCGAACACGATTTCATGTGGCGTACGAGCCTGCGACTGCCGCAACGGGGTACCATTGGTATCTTCAACCGTAGTTATTACGAAGAAGTCCTCGTCACGAAAGTGCATCCCGAGATCATTACGAATACGCAACTGCTACCCCATGAGCTTACCGAAGACATGGATAAGCTTTTCAAACACCGGTATAAAGACATCAAGGCGTTCGAAAAATACCTGCGGCACAACGGCATTGAGGTCATGAAATTCTTTCTGAATGTTTCGAAGGAAGAACAGGCTAGTCGCCTCATCAGTCGTATTGAAGATGCTTCGAAAAATTGGAAATTTGAAGAAAGTGACGTCAATGAGCGGGACTACTGGGACGATTACATGCAGGCCTACGAAGAAACCATCAACCAAACGTCGACGAAAAAATCGCCCTGGTACATCATCCCGGCGGATGATAAAAAGAACATGCGGCTAATTGTGAGCCAGCTGATTCTGGAAAAGCTCACCAGCCTCTCCATGCATTATCCCGAAAGCAGTGAAGAACGTCAGAAAGAGCTCAAGAAGCTGATTGATCGTATCAACGAACAGACCAAAGCTTAACGACTGAGTTCTTCCAGATGCCGTACGATTAGCTCGGAACCACGTCGATGCCAGTCCTGAAAACGGGTCTGGATGGACTGGTGGGTTGGTAAATACGTTAGAAAGCGATCCAGATCCAGAAACGACGTAGCTCGTATACCGACGCCGGCTCGTACGGCATCCAGGGCATTCACGGCCTGTTCAAAATGCCCCGGCGTTGGGAATAACATGACGGGCTTACCCAGGTACATGGCCTCACAGATCGACTCGAAGCCGGACGTACTCACCAGTCCCCGGCAGCGACGCATGGCATCCAGAAAAGCCGTCGCATTCACCTGGTGAAGCGTTAGATTAGGCAACGGCTGCTCGATGGCTGCGGCTCCTGGGCGATCCCAGAAGGCCTGCACCTGGGTGTCGGGATGCGTACGGCACCAGTCTTCCAGATCCGAGGCTAAGCGGTAATTGGTGGTGTAGGCTAGTAGGAAAGGTTCTTCGGTCGTTTCCATCTCCAATACGTTCTGCCGGAGTAAGGGCGGAATGACGTAAATATTGGCGGCCACATCATCCGCCATTTCGTAGAAAGACAGGGCTAATTTCCGGCAGCTTCCTAGGGCCGACAACCAGGTGATGGTATTGACGATCCGCCGGTTGAGTACGCCTTCGGCGGGAAGCTCGAAATGGCGGTGCTGTAATAAATATTGGTGAGCAATGCAGACCACCGGAATCGGCGAGCGGTATTGCCACTGCCAGACCCCGCACATCATTTCGTAAAAATTGACGATGACCGTGGGCTTTTTTTCCTGGATAAAGGCATTGATTTCTGCGGCCTGTCGCCAGAAGCGGCTGCCTTTGCGGGCGTTGGTCAACAGCGTAGGCCCAACGGCCAGGGCTTTCGTTTTATCGCTGTAGAGCAGGGCTGGACTTTCCACCGCTTTCAATTCCGTAGGCAGGTACTGCCGTAGCAGCGGCGAGATTTCCCGTTCCGGAGCGACACCTACGATGGCTCCTACTAACTCATGTCCCTGATTTCGCAGGATTTCGTACAGAGCAATCGCCTGCGTCTGATGGCCCCGGCCTTCGCCCTGAATAAAAAAAAGAATTCGCATACCTTACGCTTTCATCGCACTCAAAGATATAAGGCTTTTCAATAGGTCTTCTTGCTGATCGTCTTCTTCTTCGGTCGAAGTTTCCTCTTCTTTATTATCCACGGTGGTGGGCGTGTAGTACAACAGATTCCAGACGCCTTCGTGATCTTCCACCAAAGCGGTCAGTGATTCTACCCAATCGCCCGAGTTCAGGTACTGCACATTTCCGATCATACGAATGGAGGGCTGGTGAATATGCCCGCAGATGATTCCGGTACAACCCTTGGATTGAGCCAGATCCGCCAGTTTTTCCTCAAAGTCCGAAATGTAGTTGACCGCCGCTTTCACCTTGTGTTTGATTTCCTGCGAAAGCGAATAATACGGCAACCCTCGCCAGGCTCGCCAGTGATTGTAGAATTTATTGATGCCCAGCAGCAGGTTGTACCCAACGTCGCCCACGTAAGCCAGCCATTTCAGATGCGTCGTGATGCGGTCGAAAATGTCACCGTGCGTGACGTAGTAATGCTGGTTGAGGTGGGTTTTAAGGATATAGTCGCGGCGGATGGAAAAGTATTTGCCCACGCGTAGCGGTAAGACGTGGTCCAGGAAATCATCGTGGTTGCCCCGCAGATAAATGACCTTTGTGTCGTACTGTTCAATCATTTTGAGTACCTGACGAAAAAAGCTCGTATGCTTTTTCTTCCAGGTATTCCCGTACTTTTTAAGCTGCCAGCCATCGATGATGTCACCATTGAGCAGCAACTTGTCACAGGTGTACTGTTTGAGAAAGGCGGTTACTTCGCGGGCTTTCGACCCTTTTGAGCCTAAATGGATATCCGAAAGGACAATCGTGCGAAAATGGGTGCGTACTTCCATATCGCAAGATATTTCACAAAAATGACCCCTTTTTCATCGGCGTTTTACGCTTTCAAGAAGAATACAATCCGCTGGTTAACAATACCTTCACATTATTAAATTTGTAGTTGGGAAAGAGAATTTTCTTGGAAGTAGACCACAAAAAAACCGTTGAAAGTTTTTCAACGGTTTTTTTGTCTGTCAGTAATTCTAACGATTTACCACCAGCGATAGAACAGGCCGGCCGATGCCGAAACGTTGGTAACATTCGAAAGGTAATCGCTCTTGAAGGGCGAGTAGAAATAAGCAGCCTGTACATCGGCTCCAAAGTTTCCGTTCTTAGCAAACAGGAACCGAGCCCCTAGGCCAACCTGTCCACTTAACGCCACTGAATTCTTCCCTTCTTCCAGGTAGCCAAAATACGTAAGATTCCGCATGGCCGTACCTCCGAGTCCTGCTAAGACATAGGGTCGCACGGGAGCATTCGAACCCGTGAAGTGATATTTTCCGAAGACGTGTAAGGAAGTAGCACCCAACGAACGCGTCTGAATGGCCGAAATATCCTGGTCTGCTTCGCTGTAAAGCTGACGGGGGGAACGCTCCTTAAAGTAGGAGTAATTAAACTGTAAGCCCAGCGAGAAATTCTTCGGAAAGATGAATTCCCCGGCTACCTGATAGTGGTACTTGGAAGTCGCATTCGTGTAATCTTTCAGACTACCCAGGGGCGAAGCAACACCGTAACGGGCGGTAATCTGATAGTGGGTGTAGCGTTCGAAGGGCGATCCCATCGTCCGGGTTGGTACGCTACGGTATTCGTAATCCTGTTTTTTATTATAGTAGTCTGGGTTTTGTTGAGCGTACGCCCCAGAGGCTAGTCCAACCAATGCCAGCAAAAGCAAGCGTCTCATACGTACAAACGGATTAATGTGAGAATGTTAGAAAAAATCGGCCTGAAACCTACCGGCAGATTCTGTTAATTGGCTTTTAAATACGAGGATTGAGCGAAAATGGCATCCACCAGACTCGTAATCTGCGATTCTTGGTAGATTCCCTCACCCCGAATCTGAGCATCCCAGATGACATTGGCTTTATTATCCGCACTGATGTTCTTTAGATCAGCAATCCGTACGTACCAGTAGTTTTCGTTATACGAATAGTAGTTATAGAACATGGGATAGCCGTAGCCATAACCAATACCTCCGAAACCACCGTAGCCGCCATAGCCCCAATAGGGATCGTACCAGGGGTTATACGTAGGAACGTAGCCCGATTGCGTATACGAAATCCGGGCCGGTGTTACTTCCAGATCTGGCTTCGCCGTACGGGCCACTCGCGTATAGCCATTAGCGATCAAATTTTTCGCAATCCGATCAATGTAAACCAAATCCTGTACGGCTGCTCCCCGGCCACTCCGGTCGTTTTCAACGATCAGAACTGAATCAGGAATCGAAAACGTTTTATAGGCTTTGTAATCGACGTTGCTGTGGTTGGTAATGAATACCTTCGAGTCGTTCGGGTCGAGGTCTTTCACTGGATCGCGTTCACAAGCCGTCCAGATCCCCGCACTAAGCACTAAGAGCAAAAGTGATTTTGAGATGCGTTTCATGTCTTTAGATACCGTTCAAATACACAATGATATAACGAAAAAATTGGGCCTTAAATTTCTCGGATTATAGCTTAGACCCCCTTTTTCTGCTTTAAGTTTAGATGCGGGTTATTAAAATTTAACCGATGTTAGCCGATGGCTCACGCAGCAGGGTTTCAACCGCCGCAATAGCCTGTTGAAACCGTTGCTCGTAGTTTCCTGAAATGAGCACATAGGGACGCTGATAGCGTTCCAGTAATTCCCGAAGCCGATTGAAGTGCCACTGCCGCCGATCCGCAAATAAACGAAGGTCATCCTGAACCCAGGGTACGTCGGGGCTTAATAAAAGCGTAAGCGGATAGTGGTACTGAGCCGCCCACGCCTGCACAATAGCCGGACATTCCCCTAGATAAAGCTCAGCAAAGGTTTGAGTGACCACCACATCGGTATCACAAAATAACAGGGGATGCGTGGAAGCAAGCATGCCCAGCTCTTCGTAATACAGCTGTCCGGCAGCAATGTGGCAATGATCCATGGCATCACAATCGTTGCCAAAGCGTTCGCAGTACAACCGGCCATATTCCTCAATCCAGTTCGTCTGAAAGTACTCGGCGAGTTGACGGGCCAACGTGGTTTTCCCCGTTGAAGGCGGTCCCATCAATACAATCTTTTTACGCATGAATTCATCAGTACTTTGGATGAAAGGCTAAATAAAAGAGAAAAAGCCAAAGTAGAAGAAAAATTTCCTCCTACCCTGGCTTTTTTCGTTTCCTTTCAAGCCCTACTCCACCGCCATGCGTACCGGCTCGACTATAGACTGGGGCGGGAAAAGAGCAATCAGCTTCGCTCCGAGTTTTTGCCGGGAAAATTGCGTTTCAGCCAGATGCCGAGCCTGCTGGCCAGCCCGACGGAGTCGTTCGGGTTGATGAAGATAAGGCTCCAGTTTGTCGAAAAAGTCAGCGGGTTTCAGTGGATCTGCATAAAATCCACAGCCCTCCTGCTCCATCAAATCGCAGTGCCACCCCCGTATGTTCATCACAATGAGTTTACCCGCAGCCAGTGCATCGAATAGTTTATTGGGTGAATTGGTCCACAGGGCCGGTATGTCAAGGTAGGACAGATACGCAACATCGGTTACATTGAGTACTTCCAGCAATTGCCCTTTATTGAGATGCCCCAAAAACTGTATATTGGTTAACCCTACCGCTCTCTGTTTCAAACGGGCCAGCTCCGAACCCGTACCCGCAATCAAGAAAACTACCTCTGTCCGATTGCTTCCGTAGCGGGCAATGTCAATGAGTGCGTCCAGATCCATTGCTTTCCCAACGGAGCCAAAATAAGTGACGACCATTTTCCCCCTTACCTGCCAGCGATCTTCCAGCGACCCCTTTTTTTCGTGGGGCTGGTAAAACTCACAGTCGGCGATGTTGGGAATAGAATATACTTTGGAAGGCGTGTCGATTCGCTGTTGAATGTTCTGCTGGATGGCCGGTGAAAGGCCAATAATTTTTTCGGCTTGCTCGTAGAACAGGTGTTCCAGTCCGTACAGCACTTTTTGCAGTAATTTATTTTTAAAATAGCCCATTTGAATGGGCGTTAGCGGCCATAGATCGCCTATTTCGAAATAGTATGGAATACCCCGAAACCATTTCATGGCCAATCCAATGAAACCCACGCTCAAAGGGACCGAAGCCACGTAACAAGTTTGTACGTTTTTAATGCGTAAGGCACACCAAATGGCTTTGAGTACAAATGCCGCGTATACGTACAAACGACGAAGGGTTCCGTACCGCTGCTCATAATGCAGGGGCAGGTAATGTACCGTTAGGCCTTCGATCTGTTTTCGCTGATACGTCTTCTCATTGTGGGTTGTAATGACCTCTACTTCGAATCCCGCATCGGCCAGTGCCTTCGACAGGTAGTAGGAGCGAATAATGCCCCCTTCCGCCGGAGTTTTGAAAAACTGATAGATGTATATAATTTTTTGGGATACCATTGGGTAAAAATTAGTGCGTACTACCGCTAAATTAACAATTATAAAGAAGTTGTCTGCACGACTATAAAAGATATTTCTAAACGGGCGTAACGGGAAGGAACATTTCGCTTTTCCTTCTTACCCAAAGAGCGGTGGAGCAAAGACTCAACAAAATTAAAATCGATCTCTAAAAAATCCCAAAATACTGCGTATTAAACCGCTAAAACTTGCGGTATCGTTGATTTCTCCCCTTGCCTTCTCTACCTTTGTTTCAAACAACACCAATCATGCCCCTTATTCGAGAGCAGAAGGCTCGCAAGCCCGGCACTACTACTTTGAAAGCAGCTATTGATGAAATGCTGCGGGCGTATCAGCTCAAAAATAAGTACAGCGAGACGTATCTGGTGGCTTTTTGGGAAAAGCTCGTGGGGAAATCCATTGCCAGCCGTACGGGTCGACTATACGTAGCCGAAGGTACACTGTACGTGCAGATTCTTTCGGCCCCTTTACGACAAGAACTGGTACTAGCTAAAACCAAGCTTATTGAGCTTCTTAACCGCGAAATGGGCGAAGAGATTATTCGAGAGGTTATTTTTATTTAAACTTGACCTAGTAAAAAGGCCGTTTGAATTTCCATTCAAACGGCCTTTTTACTTATACCAGATACTTAAGTCGAATGACTTCTTTTTCAGTCAGATACCGCCACTGTCCGCGGGGTAATTCTTTCTTGTTTAATCCGGCAAAAGAGGTCCGGTCGAGCTTCGTTACATCGTAACCGAATTTCTCAAAAATCCGGCGTACAATCCGGTTGCGGCCCGAGTGGATGCGAATGCCAATCACCTGAGCGTCGGGCGTAATGATACTTACTTCATCCGGCTTAATGAGGCCATCTTCGAGTTCAACCCCTTTCCGAATGGCTTCAAAATCCTCCGTCGTAATGGGTTTATCGATTTCAACCTGGTAGATTTTTTCGATCTGGTGCGAAGGGTGCGTCAGCTTTTCAGCCATTTCACCATCATTCGTTAATAACAACAGACCCGTCGTATTGCGGTCGAGACGTCCCACGGGATAAATCCGTTGTTCGGCAGCCGTTTTCACCAGTTCCATCACCGTACGGCGATCCATATCGTCTTCTACCGTCGTGATATAATCTTTAGGTTTATTCAGCAGTACGTACACCATTTTCTCAGGATTAAGAATACGGCGGCCGTAGCGTACCACTTCATTAGGTTTTACCTGATACCCTAGTTCTTTTACCACTTTCCCATTCACCGAGATTTCTCCGGCTTCAATCAGTACATCCGCATCCCGCCGTGAGCACACGCCCGACAGGGCAATGTAGCGGTTGAGTCGAGTGGTATCGCTGCTCTTTTCATTCCGCTCAATCTTTTTCTTGATTTTATCGGGAGCGTTTTCCTTGTACTTGTCGATGTTGTAGTTCGGCGTAGCTTTTACCGTTTCATTCTCGTTGGAATGACCTCGGCGACCCGATCGACGGGTCGGATCATGATCGGCCCGTTTGCCGTACCGCGACGGCAACTCTTTTTTATCGGAGCCCGAGCGTTCGGGTCTTTCTCCTTTGGGGAACGTGGGTTTGTCAAAACTACGTTTGCCCGGACGATCCGATCCTTTTTCGAATCGCGATTCTCCTTCTTTTCGCTCGCCGCGGGGTTTATCAAACGAACGGTCGTTTTCACGACGGGGCCGGGAGTCGTCGTTGCGACGTTCCGTAGGTCGTTCGGATTTATTGAAGTTACGTTCTCCACGCGGCTTACCGAAGGAACGGTCATTTTCGCGGCGAGGACGGGAATCGTCATTCCGACGTTCGGTCGGACGTTCGGATTTATTGAAGTTACGTTCCCCACGGGGTTTGTCGAAGGAACGATCATTTTCGCGACGGGGGCGGAATTCATCATTCCGGCGTTCGGGCTTGTCGAAGCTACGTTCGCCACGGGGCTTGTCAAATGATCGCTCGTTTTCGCGACGGGGCCGGGAATCGTCATGCTGACGTTCGGGGCGATTTCCTGAGAAGGTTTTACCTTCTGTACTGTTTTTACGGGGTCTACGTGAAGACTCCTCTTGCTTAGCCATGTTCGTGGTCTTTGGAAAGAAGTTTAGGGGGCTGGAATGGCGGGTGATTCAGTTAAAACCGGCAAAACTTTTACCGTATTCCTGCGTTTTAACACTAAAAAATCACTCAAATACCGGACCGCTAGTCCTAAACTTTTTTGTTGCAACATCCCTGCTGTAACCTGCTGATTTCAAATGAATTACTAAAAATCAGTAAATAGGGGCGGCAAAGGTAAAATAAATTTCCCGATTATTAGGTTAATGCTCTGTACGAATGTACCGAATAGAAGAATAATTCGTTAAACCGCAGAAAAGTTTCCTCCGGTTTGGAAAGCTTTTCCGAACCAGAGAACCCTGGATTTTTCAGCCGTTGCCTACGCTGACGCCGGTTGAGGGATACGTTCCAAACCACGTTCACCGGATTTTGCCTAACTTGAACCCGCAAACTACCGCATCTACTATGAAGTTGATTACTACTTCTCGTCTTTCCATCTTACTGCTAAGCCTCTGTTTGACGGCCTGTAATTCGGCCCTGCAGTCGCTGAAGAAAGGGGAAAAATACTATGAAAACGGTGAATACGAATTAGCGATTAAACAGTTTCAAAAAGCCGTCAGCAAAGATCCTGCCCGGGTGAACCTGCTCATTGCCGAAAGTTACCGCCGCTCCAACCGCCTCCCTCAATCGGCCGATTTTTATCAGAAAGCCCTCGAAGCGGGCAGCAAAGAACCTACGCTCCGTTTGTATTACGGCTATGCCCTCAAGTCGCAGGGCAATTACACGGCCGCTGGTGAGCAACTGCGGAACTTTACTCGGCTTTCGGTTAACAACCGTTCGCTACTAACACTGGCCCGCCGGGAACTCGACAACCTGACGCTGATTGATTCCCTCAGCCAGATCGTTAGCAATTATAAGCTGACCAACATTTCGAATGTAAACTCCGCTTCGGCTGAGTTTTCGCCCGTTTTGATGAAAGATGAACTCGTCTTTACGGCTTCTCGTAAAGACCGGATTTATAAAGCCAATGGTCAGCCCATGCTGGGGTTGTACAAGGCCAAGCTCACCTCCCCTACTGAAACAGCTACGCCCGAACTCTTCAGCCAGAATATTTTCGGTGAAAACATGAACGAAGGCACGCCCGTTTTCTCTGCCGATGGCAAGATGATGGTTTTTGCCCGGGGTAATACCGGCCGTAGCAAAGGAGCGGGAAACACTTCCGCCGACGTAGATCTCTACGTCAGCCGGAATACCGGTACGGGCTGGGGAGAACCCGAGCGTCTGGCCTTCAGTGACTCCGCTTCCTGGGATGGCACACCCGCTTTCTCCGCCGATGGTTCAACACTGTACTTTAGTTCGAACCGGGCCGGTGGCTCGGGTGGACTGGATTTATGGCGAGTAAATATTGACAAAGCGGGCCGCTTTGGGCGTCCGGCTAACATGGGTCGGGACCTGAATACGCCCGGTAACGAGCTGTTCCCTTACGTATCGCCCGATGCCAAACTGTACTTCGCCTCGGATGGACACGCGGGGTTTGGTGGTCTGGATCTGTTTGAAGCGACGCGTAACGAAGGGGTCATTCAGGTACGGAACCTCGGCCAGCCTTTCAATTCCAAAGCCGATGATTTTGGGATGATCTGGGCCGATTCTACCCGGGGATATTTCGCTTCCAATCGGGAAGGTGGCAAGGGTGACGACGACATTTATTACTTCGAAAGCTCGAAAGAACCCGTGCTGATCACCCAAACGCCGCCTACTACGCCCCGAACTCCCGGTACACAGTCCGGTAAATCGGTTCGTTACTTCATTGCCGGAACGGTCATTGATGCTAAAACGCAACAGCCGCTCGACGGTGTAAAAGTAACTGTCGTCGATGATAACGAAACCACGATTGGAGAAGCCGTTACGAATCCCGACGGGAAGTTCGGCGTCTACCCCATCCGGATTGGCCGGGATTACAATATCATCGTAGAAAAGCCGGATTACTTGAAGAAACAGGAGTTGTTTATCACGGAAGGTAAACAGATTCCGGAAGAACGACTGACGAAACCCGTTACAGATACGACACTATACGCCACGGTAGACATGCTAAAGAAAGAAATTGGTACGGAGCTTTCCAAAGCGTTTAAAATCGAAACAATTTATTACGACTTCGATAAATTCAACATCCGGGCGGATGCTTCAACGGAACTTGATAAAGTGGTTCGTATTCTGCAGGATAACCCAGATATTAAATTAGAGTTAGGCTCGCATACGGACGTTTTTGGTACCAATGCGTATAACCAGCGGCTTTCCCAACAACGGGCTGAATCGGCGGTGAACTACATTCTTTCCCGTGGTATTTCTCCTGACCGGATTACCGCCAAGGGTTACGGCGAAACGCAATTGTTGATTCCGAATGCAAAAACGCCCGAAGAACATCAGTTAAACCGTCGTACGGAATTTAAAGTCGTAGGTTTGGACTAAGCTCTACTGGTTCGTACAAGCAAAAAGCCCGCAACGTGTTGCGGGCTTTTTGCTTGTACGGAGATACCGTTCCCTAACTACCCGATTCGTATTTGAGATAAAATACTCAATTTCGTTAGCTACCCACCCAGCCGATGAAATGGTTTATTTTTTTCTGTCTCTTCCCCCTAAGCAGTTACGCACAGGAACCCGTACGGCCTGAGTTAGACCCCAATACGCTGATTGAAAATTTATTACCCAACCAATCCGAAAACATAACCGAAGACGTACTGGACAACTTGTACCAGCTTTTTCAACAACCGCTTGATCTTAATGCGGCAACGTTTGAAGAGCTTTCAGCCCTGTATATCTTATCCGAAAAGCAGTTAACCAGCTTCTTTCAGTACCGCCAGCAAGCCGGACCGCTCCTATCCTTGTACGAACTACAGGCTATCCCCGATTTCGACCTTCGGACCATTCAGCGATTACTTCCCTTTGTACGAATACAAAACCAGCAAGTGGATGGCTCTGCGGCTCAGTACCTACTGCTTCGCTACGATCGCTCACTTGAGCTTCGGCGGGGCTTTATCCCGGATGCGAAGGGAAACATCCGTTACCTGGGACAGCCGTACCGTTTATTTACCCGGTACAAGGGTTACGCCAATCGTCAGTTCAGTTTCGGCTTTACCGCCAAACACGACGCGGGGGAACCTTGGAACTGGCAACCCGTCACCCGTAGCTATGGCGTAGATTATGTCTCCTTTCATGGCTTCGTACAGAACTACGGAAAGATCAAACGCATTTCCATTGGTGATTACCAACTACAGTTAGGCCAGGGTTTACTAACGGCTGGCGGTTTTTATCTGGGTAAAGGTTCTGAACCCGTACTCAGCATTCGGCGTAGTCAGCTGGGTATTCGTCCGTATACTTCAGCTACCGAGTACGGGTTCTTTCGTGGCGTCGCAACCACCGTGCAGCTCGCCCGGCAGTGGGAATTAACTGGCTTTTATTCCCGCATTAGGCGGGATGCCAATCAGGTTGATTCGATTACGGTCAGTAGTTTACAAACTTCGGGTCTGCACCGGACTGCGGCCGAAATCACTGACAAAGCCAGTCTGCTTAGTCAGGATTGGGGTGGACATCTTCGCTGGCAGGGCAGACAAGCCAGTCTGGGCCTCACGTATCTCCAGACTCGATACGACAAACGGCTTCAAAAAGCGGATCGGGCGTATAATCAATACGAATTTGCGGGTCAGACGAATACGGTTTGGGGTTTCAACTATACGTATCTCTGGCGAAACATGAATTTCTTCGGGGAAGCAGGTCGCTCCAGCTCGGGTGGTGTTGGACTGGTTTCGGGCGTACTGGCCAGTTTCAGTAAACGCTGGGACGGCAGTCTGATCTTCCGACGGTACGACCGGAACTTCCATTCCTTTTACGGAAATGCGTTCAGCGAAAACTCCCGGGCCATCAACGAAACGGGTTTGTATCTCGGTGGAAAGTATACGCCTAACCGCCGCTGGCAGGTGGGAGCCTATCTGGATTATTTCCGTTTTCCCTGGTTAAAGTATCTGGTAGACCAGCCTTCCCAAGGCTTCGGTACCCTGATTCGGGGTACGTATCGACCCCGTAAAACGGCTCAATGGACCGTTCAGGCGTTTTACGAACAGAAGGAAAAAAACCTTCCCACCCGCCTGTCTAAAACTCCTTCAGTTACCACCATTGCCCGTAGTGGCCTCTGGATGGGTTTTGATCAGGATTTGAACCGAAAGTGGTCCCTGAATTCTCGTATGCTCTACGCCCGTTTTTCGTATCGGGGTTACGCTCCTTCCCAGGGTTTCGCTTTGGTACAGGATGCGAAGTTTCATTCGGGCAAGCTTTCCGTGACTGGCCGTCTGGCCTATTTTCATACCAACGATTACGACAGTCGCATCTATGTGTACGAATCCGATATACTGGCCGCGTTTTCAATTCCAGCCTACGCCGATGTCGGCTGGCGTAGTTATCTATTAGTTCACTACGGATTTTCCAAACACTGGGACGGCTGGCTTCGACTCTCGCGTACGCAGTTACTCAATCAACCCACGGTCGGCTCGGGGCTTGATGAAGTTCCGCATCCGTATCGCACGGACGTAAAAGTGCAACTGCGTTACCGCTGGTAACTTTACCAGCAGAAGTTTTCTTGATCCAACGATACGACCAGTTCCGAGCAAGTTCTTACTTCGCGTTCTAACCAATCATAAGCCATGATACTTCCCATTTATCAGGTAGATGCCTTCACGAACACCCTTTTCAAAGGAAACCCCGCGGCGGTGGTTCCCCTACAGGAATGGCTGCCCAAAGAAACGATGCTCAAGATTGCTGCCGAGAACAATCTGGCAGAAACGGCTTTTTTCGTTCAAAAAGGCAATGATTACGAATTAAAATGGTTTACGCCGACGGTAGAAATTGACTTGTGTGGTCACGCGACGGTGGCTTCGGCTTTCGTACTGTACGAATTTCTGGGTTACACGCCGGACGAGATTCGCTTTCATTCCAATTCGGGTTTACTGACGGTTCGTCGGCAGGGATCCCGGCTGACATTGAATTTTCCGGCCAACCCACCCCAAGCGACGGAGATTCCCGAAGGTTTACTAGAAAGCCTGGGGCTTAGTCGAGCCTCGGAAGTATTACGGGGCCGGACGAATGATTACCTGGTGATTTTGGAAGAAGAAGAGCAGATTGCCGGACTCAATCCCGATCATCGTCACTTACGCACTATCGGAGCTCGGGGCGTCATCGTGAGTTCGGTAGGAACGGACGCGGATTTTATTAGTCGCTTTTTTGCCCCCGGTTCAGGCGTGGATGAAGATCCGGTGACGGGTTCAGCCCATACTGTACTCGCACCGTATTGGGCAGAGAAACTAGGGAAAACGGAATTATTCGCCCGTCAGATTTCGGCTCGGGGTGGTGAGCTGTGGCTTCAACTGCTGGGCGACCGAGTCGAAATTTCCGGAGAAGCGGTCGCGTATCTGAAAGGTGAGATTATGATTTAAAAAATAGCCCGGTTCTTAGACCGGGCTATTTTTAACCATTTCATAGAATTAGCTCTTATAGACCTAAAGTATGCTTTGGGACATAGTCACCTTCGCTTTCTCAGATAAAATTAACCTCCGCTGAAAGAGCGATCCCGTACTTTTCCAGCACGGAAGCCTGTATTTTTTCCGAAAGACTTTTAATCGCTTCGCCCGTAGCCTGGCCGTAATTGACCAGTACCAACGCCTGCCGCGTATGTACGCCCGCATCTCCTTCGCGATAGCCTTTCCAACCGGCCTGTTCAATGAGCCAACCCGCGGGTACTTTGATTTGTCCCGGCGTAGTGAGATAACCCGGCAGGTTGGGATACTCAGCTTTTAGCGTTTCGTACTGAGTGACGGGGATTTCGGGGTTTTTGAAGAAGCTTCCCGCATTGCCCAGTTCAGCCGGATCGGGTAACTTAGAGCGGCGAATTTGAATGACCGCCTGGCTAATGGCCCTACTGGACAATTCCGTGACACCCATTGCCTCCAGCGTTTTTTGAATATCGCCGTAGCTGATCTGGTAGTGAGGCTTTTTGGAAAGTTTATAGGTGACACTCACGATTACATACTGTACTTTTTAGGCGTGCTTGAATACGCTTTCGCGGTAAACAAATCGGCAATCAGCCGCGTTAAAGCTGTGGATTTCTCCCGTTTCGATGTGCAGGGCTTCGAGTGCGTGAAAGACGTCCTTGATTTCCACCCCGTACGCTCCAATATTCTGCATGGGCGACGCTCCAACCGAACCCGGTATTAGGGATAAGTTTTCGAGCCCGGATAAGCCCATCTCAAGCGAGGCTTCGACCAGTTCCTGCCAGACGACACCGGCTCCGGCCTTGACGAAGGTATATTCCGCATCCTCCGCGACGATATCGATGCCCGCAATAGCCACTCGGATCACCAGACCGGGGAAATCCTGCGTTAAGAGCAAATTACTACCCCCGCCCAGAATGAGCTTGGGCGTATCCCGATGGGCTTGCAAAACCGCTTGCAAGGCCTTTACTGAGCTTACTTCGGTAAACCAGCGGGTTTTCGCCTCAATACCGAACGTGGTATAGGGCTTTAGAGAAATATCTTGCTGCATGTGCATAAACCGGATTCCTTTTCAAACTTCGGTAAAGTTCTATCAGAAATACGTTTGATTTCCGGGAAATTCCCTGAAAATTTGTTTCCCCAAACGTAAATCGCAACGAGTCACTGGTTTAGCTTTTCTTCCTAAACCCACGCTTTGATATGGTTATGAAACCCTCCACACTGTTTATTTTTTTGGTAGGAATGAGCCTCTTAACGGCCTGTTCTTCTAAAGTTGTTCCGACCCGTTCGTCTAATGCATCCAAGCCTTACGACTTGGATCTGGCCGCCTACCGTCCCCGCTACGAGCTAAGTGAAGTTAAAAAAGCTCCACTCGAGGAAAAAAAGAAGCCGACGCCACCCGTTACTGTTCCCGGTAGTACGAGTACGCAATCGATCAATAAAAAGGTGGATTTAATGCTGGATACCCTGGCTCAGCGAAATAAAGGGGTCCGGTATCTGGCTGGTTACCGCATTCAACTCTACACGGGCACCAAGCGTGCGGATATGGAAGCAGCGAAACTATTTATCTACCAAAACTACGGTGAATTAAATACGTATATTGCTTATAATCACCCAACGTATCGCCTACGCGTAGGTGACTTTGCTACCCGCCTCGACGCAGAACGTTACTTCAATAAAATCAAGAACGAATACCCCGGTTCCACCCTGATTTCGGACCGGGTGAGCCTTCGGGATGCCCTGAAAATCATCGACAATCGGGTTACGGATACGAACGAAATGAATGAGCCGTAAAGGATTTTGTTCATATTGTTTTGTACCTCTACAATTTTATTAGTTTTTTGTAAACAACAATACTTACCACTAGTTTACTAACCTAGCAGTCCCTCGTATTGTGGATTAGATATACAACCGCATGAAAAAAGCCCTTATCACCGGAATCACCGGCCAAGATGGTGCCTATCTGGCAGAATTCTTATTAAAAAAAGGTTACGAAGTGCACGGCGTGAAACGCCGCAGTTCGCTCATCAATACTGAGCGGATTGATCACTTGTACCAGGATCCCCATGAGCAGGACGTTCGGTTCCATTTGCACTATGGAGATCTGACCGATTCTACCAACGTGATCCGGCTGATTCAGGAAACCCAACCCGATGAAATTTATAACCTCGGTGCTCAGTCACACGTACGGGTTAGTTTCGATGAGCCCGAATACACCGCTCAAGTAGATGGCCTGGGTACACTTCGTATCCTGGAAGCGGTACGGATCTTGGGCCTGGAAAAAAAGACCAAGATTTATCAGGCTTCTACTTCGGAGTTATACGGATTAGTACAGGCCGTGCCTCAGTCGGAGACCACGCCTTTCTACCCCCGTTCACCTTATGCGGTAGCCAAGATGTATGGCTACTGGATTACGGTCAACTACCGCGAAGCTTACGATATGTTTGCCGTGAACGGTATTCTCTTCAACCACGAATCTCCCCTCCGCGGTGAAACGTTCGTGACGCGGAAAATTACCCGTGGCGTTTCGCGTATTGCTCTGGGTGTACTCGACAAGATTTACATGGGTAACCTGGATTCTCTGCGTGACTGGGGCCATGCCAAAGATTACGTAGAGGCCATGTGGTTGATTCTGCAACAGGAAAAAGCGGAAGATTACGTAATTGCTACGGGCGTAACGACGAAAGTTCGGGACTTCATTCGTATGTCTTTCGGCGAAGTTGGTATTGAACTGGAATTCAAGGGCGAAGGACTCGAAGAAAAAGGCTACGTAACTGCTTGCAACCATCCGGAATACCAGCTTGAAATTGGCAAAGAAGTCGTAGCAATTGATCCACGTTATTTCCGTCCGACGGAAGTAGACCTGCTGCACGGTGATCCGACGAAAGCGAAAACGCAATTGGGCTGGGAGCCGAAATATGACCTCCCTGCACTGGTAAAAGATATGATGACGGCTGATTTGGACCTGTTCAAAAAAGATCTGCACCTCAACAAAGGGGGCTATCGGACGATGAACTACTTCGAATAATTTACCAGACTCCTCAGACAAAGCAGCGGCGGTTTCGTCGCTGCTTTGTTATTTTTGCAGATTCAGGATGCCGGAGGTAGGACCGGCTCAAAATCATTCGCAGATGTTTATTGAACGTACCAACGGACTTCGTACGCCCGACGGCTGCCATATGGGCTGGATTGAGGTGATTTGTGGCTCTATGTTTTCGGGGAAAACGGAAGAATTGATCCGCCGCGTGAACCGGGCCCTTATTGCTCGCTTGAACGTACGCATTTTTAAACCCGCCCTGGATACGCGGTATCACGCCGAAAATGTCGTTTCCCACGATGCCACTTCGATTCAGTCAACGCCCGTTGCTTCGGCCCGGGAAATTCTGGCGTTGGCCGAAGATTGTGAGCTAATCGGCATTGACGAAGCTCAGTTTTTTGATGACGAGATTGTAGCGGTCTGTAATGAACTGGCCAATGCGGGTAAACGCGTCGTCATTGCGGGTCTGGATATGGACTCGGAAGGTCGTCCGTTTGGACCTATGCCTTCGCTGATGGCTATTGCCGAATACGTAACGAAAGTACACGCCATCTGCGTGGTATGCGGGGAACTAGCGAATTATTCCTACCGTAAAGTAGCTACGCCCGGACAGATTCTACTCGGTGAAAAAGATAGTTACGAAGCCCGTTGCCGTCGGCATTTTCTCGAAGGGAGAAATGCCGGAGAAGGGCATTAACCAGCATACATTCGTTTCTGGACTTTCTGCAGAATAAAAGAAAAAGCCGCTTTTCTACAGCGAGAAAAGCGACTTTTTAACGTATTAGGGTTTTGTTATTTTTTTGAATTGCTGCTCGCGGTCTCCTTCACTACCCGCATGACACCGTTCATGATTCGCCAGTGACCGGGGAAGGTACACACGAAGGGATAGTCACCCGGTTCAGCCGGAGCGACAAACTTCAGGTGAGCACTATCGTCTGGATTGACCAGTTTAGTGGCGATAATCACTTGCGGAATCTCCGGTACGTAGCTTTTGTAGACGGCATCGGGTCGCGTAATCATGGCGTCAGCTGCCTTTCCAATCACTTCCAGTGATTTCGGTTTACCAATCACCAGGTTGTGTTGCATCTGATCGGGATTGTCGAGAATGATCTCTACGGGCTGGCCTGCTTTTACCGTAAACTCTTTCAGGCTAAACTGAAGCTTTTCCGTAACCGTCTTGATCTTCACCGTCTGTACATTAGGATCGACTTCGTTCTCCGCAGATTTGCGTAAGCCGGTCAGTTCAGCCCAATTGTTGAGCAGTTTCTGATTGTCTTTGGAAAGATCTTTGTCCAGACTAGCCAGCACCTGTTCCGTTGCCGCCGAGGGAGTCAGCTTACGTTTGGGATCCCAGCCGCGTCGCATACCCGCTAATACTGCTTTCGCATCCGTATCATTGAGGCCTTTCAGCAAACCAGCAAAGGACAGCAGTTCCGCTTCGGTAGCCGTAGCCGTGTAGGCACGGGTGGCATTTTCAAGCACAAAACCCGTCAGATTTTTGAGCGGCTGGTATTTGACTACGTACCGGAAGCTGTTGTTGTCTTCCCGGTTTTCCGGAATCTTATTGTCCGGATCAGCCGTTACCGAAATGGTAAAGTTCCCTGGTACATCTGAGCTTAGACCCATCGGACCCACCCAGGGACCGTTATTAGACTCGGTAATGAACGCTTTCTCACCCGCTTTCAGACCTTTGACGAACGTATAGCTCAGCCAGTCCCGGCTCAGATTTGGACCTTCGGCGTGGATTTTCAACGTAATCGGTGTACCCGAGGGAACCGCTGCGGAACCCCGGTTTTCTACTTCAACCGAGAATGAAATGCCTTCCCGCACCGTCGGCATGGGCGTCGAAGGCTTTACCTGCGTTACGACAATATCAGCTTTTGGGCCCGTGCTCGCAGCGGCTTTTTCTTCCGTCATACCATGCTGATGAGCAGAATGATCCATCGCGGCGGAGGTACTGGCGGATGCTGAAGCCTGGCCCTGTCGGGGAGCTTTCGCTAAAAACGTTTTCAGCAATTCAGAATCACGAGCGTTGAATACGGTCGTGAATGCATCGGGCATCCAGCGATCGGATACAAAGTTCGGATTTCCCAAGGCTGCTACGACGGCTTTTTCGACTTCAGCCGTCATAGGAGCTTCCGTGAAAGCCAGTAACGTATTCAAGCCTACCAGTGGCTCCGAATCATTGAGCGTATTGGCCTGTAGCAAACTGGCTACCGTGGATGCATTTTTGGGCAATACCTGAACCGCCGTTTTACGAACGGAAGCCGCCGGGTGTTTCAAAGCCGCCGTAACGATTTGGAAAGCCTCCGCATTCGACCCATTCAACGCTCCTAATCCGTGCAGCGTCCACAGAGCGTGAATAGCTCCGGGGTTTGAACCGATCGCATCGAGTGACTGATTTTTTACTAAAGCATATAACTGCGGCAGGACGTCTGACTTTCCGCGTTCGACCAGTAATCGCTGAGCCGCCTGTCGCCAGAACATATTGTCGCTGGTGAGGGCTTTTACCAAAGTTTCAGGCTGATCCTTGGAAAGGGCAAGTGGCTGATACGCCGGAGCTTTTTTGTAAGCAATGCGATAAATCCGTCCGTGCGTATTGTCACGCAGGTCCGTTTCGTAGGCATTCCCTTCGCCGTTTTTGAAACCTTTGGGTACGGGGTTATGCTGGATGATGAAGCTGTACCAATCGGCAAACCATACGGCCCCGTCCGGACCTACTTCAGCGAATACGGGTGAAAACCACTCATCTGCTCCGGCCACGAGGTTGAAATCATTTTTGTCGTGATAGTCCGTCCCATCTTTTTCCATCGTATTCAGGTGGATGATGTGACCCGTAGGTTCACTGACAAAGGCGACGCGGTTCCAGTACGATTGGGGGAAACTCCGGGCCGTATAGAAATTATGACCCGCTGCCGCCGTGTAGCCGCCGAAAACATCCACCTGACGAATCCGGGTCAGGACTTTCATGTCTTTGTGCGTATCCGTACTGCGACCGCCGCGGAGGCGAAGTTTATCCCAGCCCAGCATGTATCGGTTCGGAATGGCCATGTACCAACCGTGATCATTATTGGCCGTGGAGCCAAAAAGATTACCCGTCTCATCGAAGGCCAATCCCCAGGTATTGTTGGAGGTAGACGTCAGATATTCCAGCTCCGAGCCGTCAGGTTTGAATCGGAAAAAGCCCTGACCAAACTGGTGCTTCTTGCCGCCGACGGTACCATTAAAGCCGGAATAACCAATCGAACCGTAAATCCAGTTATCGAAACCGTAGTGCAGGTTACTCGGACCAGCG
This sequence comes from Siphonobacter sp., assembly GCF_048595215.1. Lineage (NCBI taxonomy): Bacteria > Pseudomonadati > Bacteroidota > Cytophagia > Cytophagales > Cytophagaceae > Siphonobacter > Siphonobacter sp. The sequence goes on along the minus strand of NZ_JBMDWJ010000101.1, from coordinate 1,079 downwards.
TGCGTATCCATGGTACCAAATCCCGTCATCAGCACTTTACGAACATCGGCTTTCCCATCGCCGTCCGTATCCTTTAAAAACAGCATGTCCGGTGCCTGCGAGACAATGAAACCGCCATCGTAAGCCACCAGGCTCGTCGGAATACTCAGGTTGTCGGCGAACTTGGTGAACTTGTCGGCTTTCCCGTCACCGTTCGTATCTTCCAGCATCAGGATATAATCCCGGCCGCCCGTGTCTTTGCGTTCGTTGGGGTAATCGAGCGTAACAATGGCAAACATGCGACCCTTCTCATCCCAGCTAAGGGCGATGGGATGCTGTACATTAGGTTCAGCGGCAAATAATCCCAGCGTAAAGTCCGGATTTACCTGCAAATGCTTCATCGACTCTTCGGGCGAAAGCGGATCGGGCTTGAGTTGGGGGCCAGGCCGTTTTTCGTAGTTGGGTAGGTTCGCTTCCTGATACACGAAAGGTTTAGGGTTCAACTTCTGCAACTCACCCGCGACCTTATCACCCACGGACCATTTGATCCCTTTTTCCATTAGGTCATGAAAGCCCGTTTGCTTCCAGGTAAGCTCGTCGTGCCCGTAAGCCGTATAGAATACGCGGCCCTTGCCGAAATTACGAACCCAGGTATAGGGTTCGGTTTTCTGACCGGGTTTGTCTTTTGCCTGCTTGGCGTCGATGATTCGCTCGGTAAGTACCACGTTATCCGCCGCCAGTTTTTTGTGCAGATAGGTTTCGTCGACCGTTTTGAATTGCTTGGTACCAAAAATGGCCGGATGATCGGGCTTGGCCCACACGGGCTGAATGGTATCCCAGCCGTGTTTCCAAAATTGTCCCCCTACCATGTCATTGACGAAGGCACTGGAGTTACGGAAACACCAGGAAGCACAGTGTACGGCGATCAGCCCTTTGCCCCCTTTGACAAAATCGACCAGGGCTTTTTCAGGGGCCGGTGGCAGGCTGTCCCAGTTGGCAAACACCAGTAGGCCATCGTATTTGCTGAGGTTTTCTGGATTCAGATCTTCCAGCCGATCGGTATAACTCAGGTTGATTCCCTTGTTACCCAATCCTTCCAT
>NZ_JBMDWJ010000100.1:0-7443 GCF_048595215.1 Siphonobacter sp. | reverse complement strand
CTTCCATGCTGATTTTTAATAGCAGGCGTTAAGTTTCAGGTAATGTAGCAAACAATTCAACAAATCGGTGCTGTACTGACGGCTTGGGATGCTTCTATGCCTTTAGCGTGTATTCGTAATCTAAAGCATCCAGCTGCTGACTACTTGGTATATAGCCCTTTAATTAAAAGATATTTGCTCTGCTGTACTGGCTGGCACTTTGTCCAGTAACCTTTTTGAAGCTGCGGGAGAAATAAGATAAACTGTCAAAGCCCGTTTCCATGGCAATCTCTGATAAGCTCAACGTGGTTGTTAACATTAAGAATTGAGCCTTCTCGATTCTCTTTTGTATCAGATATTCCAAGGGTCGCTGACCCGTAGCCTGTAAAAACAGTTTAGAAAAGTAGTGAGCACTTTGATTCACGTGTTCTGCTAAGGCTGTCACCGTTATGGGACTGCCCATATGCATTTGAATATAATGAATGGCCAACTGAATTTTGGCAGGCATTCGCGTTTGCTGAGCTAACAACCATTCTTCGTTGACCAAGAAGCGTGACAGTAGTTGTAAAATCAGGCCATTTGTCTCCAGGTAGTCAGCGAAAGGGATATCATTGTTTCGCTGCTTGAAATCTTTAAGTAAGGGCTGCTTTTGATACTCTCGAGGGTCATCACTTCTTCTTAGATCACGCCCTGGATTTAAGTGTAAGAGCCGTTTGAAAAGAATAAAATCTTCCGGTTTGGATTCTATTTTGATCACCCGCCGACTATAGGCAAAGAGTGATAATCCAGTTGGGTTCTCTTCTAAAATGTGTACATAGTACTGGCTTAGCCAATCTTGGCAGGAATGATCGCACCGCGTAAAACTGGGAATAAGATACAAGTACCCTTTCTCTAATACCAAAGCCTGATCGGTATCACCGAGGGATCCTTGACCACCGTCAATGAGATAAATCCGGTAAAACGGGCTCATCACCTCCCGATAATTCCACGATTTGTTCAACTGGACGTAGTCCGTGTGCAGCAGCGAAAAGCTCGCCTTAAATCCGGTATTATGCATAACTGACTGACTAATAGGTATAAATACTATTCCTTTTGTACTCCTTCCTGCTAGCAAAGATAGCTAAAAGCCCGATTTGTGATAATTAAAGCCCATTTTGTATAATTTAAATAATTAATTATACTATACTTTTGTATCAGTTACAGCACTTGAAGTCTTCAAGCTCTCACCCCAAGACTAATTATGAATTCATAAATTGCAGATTGCTCGTAAGAGTACGCTTGGTTTATTACCCGTACTGAGCCTTTCCAGAGTCGTTCTTGTCTAAATGACTCGGAAAGGCTCATTCTTGCCGATCTGGGTATTGCTCAAGTAGTTGCAGATTATGGATGCCAAGTTTGGCATGTGAGCCTCCTGGGAAACCTAGTGCCAAGCCGAAGCCAATAACTGGTACGCCCGAGGCATGTGTAAGGAAAGTAGCCATCCGTATTCACCTGTGCGAACCCCCTTCTACATTCGGCTTTAAGTTGTCATTCATGCGTGGCAAGGAGAACACGGGGACCCCCGAGGAGCTGGTGGCTTTCTACAAGCAGGCCGGTGGCCAGTACTTAATAACCATGGCTGATCAGCACGACAACGTGGACTTGTACAACAGCAAACACTAGCTCTGGAACTACACTAAAACAACAATATAGATAAGCAGGGGAATCAGCAGGCGATAGTATTTGGGGAGGGTCCGGCTCAGCAAGGGACGGCTCTGCTGTCGGCTGAGGGTTTCAACGAAGGCAAAAGCAAGGCTTTTTAGTGAAGAAGCTATTCGGTTTACCGGCAAGGAGAGGCTTTGGATGCCACGGTGATGGACTGGCCCGAGGGAGACAAAGTGGTGATTACATCGCTAGCGAGAAGGATTTACACCTGACGCCGGTTCGCCGTGTGTCGCTGCTGGGGGGTACTGATTCAATGTCCTCTAAGCAGACGAGTCAGGGACTGGTAGTACAACTACCCGACCATCAACCTACGCTAACGCTTTGAAAATGTTCTAGACCTTTTCAGACAATTCTGATAATAGACGCTACTAAATAGGGCCTTCTTCTTCAGAAGGGGGTATCATTGGGTCTGCAATCCTAGAAAAGATAATTACCAGACGTGTTGCCGTACGGCTATGACTTTAGATATCTCAAGTCCGTATTCTTGAAACTCAAGTTTAAAGTCATCATAAATATCTTCAAAAAGGCCAGGGTGCTTAATAATTCCTTCGTAGGCTTTCATGGCACGCTTCACCAGCGGCTCATAGGGCGATTGGTAGGGTAAGTCAGTGGGGGCTTGTTCTACTCCTTTAAGATATTCGTCCACGTAAATGGTAATGAGAGCATCCAGATAATCCTGAACGGACATTGGGGTTACTATCGCGGGTGTTGTCTTATGCATGGATCTATAGTTCAAATGGTAACTTAGTATTAGTATAAAATATAATCTCCAAATAAAAGCCCTTCTACTGTTGCAGAGGTATAGTTAACGCCTGTCTGTCGTCGCAGGTAGGTCTTGGAGTTTGTTCATCCACGGTCATCAAAGCCGCCACTCCTCTGACTAAATCAGTGATACAAAGTTGCCGCCTGCTTAGCTTGTGCAGGCGTATATTCGACTAATGGAAAGGTTTGCCGTGTAAGCAGAATATTTTGGTACTTAAAAGGTTTTTAAGTCTTTTCGCTTTTATACATTGAGATTAGATAAGTCCGCTTAACGTACAACTGATTGCAGAATTACTGACGTTGGTTACCCGTTAGTATCAGTTAGCGAGCGAAGAAAAAGAAACGGTTCGTTTTTCTTCGCGAAAATTTCTGGAAATGTACAGTACTAGACTCGCGTAAATGGTTGATGATTAGATGGGTAATAGCTTTTCATGATGAGTGCTTGTACCACCCCGGTCAAGCACTCAGAAGCTCCCAGTACACTAAATGAGGTTAAGCAAAACCTGTAGCAAGAGTCTTGAAGACAGTTTGTTCGTCCGATCGTAACGAATCAATCAAGTACATCAAAAGCTGAAGAGGTACTCTTTAGGTAGATAGCTTATCGGAAGATCCCCTACAGAAAAAGAGAAGCCTGATCATCAGACTTCTCTTTTTCTGTAAGCACATGTTTAGCGGCATACAAATAGTTGTTAAGTAGTACACCTTGAGATTCAAGAAAGCTCTGATTCTTTAGTGGTAAGATAGTAAATAAACTTACGATCAGCCTGGATATGTTTTTCGACAAAGCCATGCTCGACCAGCCAATTCAGAGCCTGATATACGGCCCCAATGCTGATCTGAAAATGATTCTTCTTAAGCAGTAACCAAACCTGTTCAGCATCCATGCTTTCGTGAATACGCTCGAGCACCGTTGCTACCTGATTTCGTTTAATGGACTTCCGAATGCCCCGTTCTATACAGTACGTGTCAATCCGATTGTTGATACTGTGCATCATTACTAGTGAAAAAAGCGGCAGGACATCGAAAAGAGGACCTGCCGCTAAATGTTAAGAGCTAGGGAGCTACATCGAAGGTCAGCGTAGCACAACGCCAAACCGACTTGTACTCTTTTCCCTGAAGTTGACCCTGTTCTTTTTCAGTTTTAGAGCCTTCCACGTAGTACGTACCCGGCCATAGCGGCGTAAACTCGGCTACACCCTGGGCGTTGGTAACGACCTGACGGCTCCAACCGCTGGGAGAGTGAACGGAGATATAGATTTTTTCGGAAGGCGTATTTTTAAATACACTTTCCAGTGAAACGGGCTTTCCTACTTTGAAAGGCTTGTCTTGAGCTAATGCGACATTGAGTTCATTGGGAGTAGCGGATTTACCACTGGCTTTGCCCACCGTAACAGTAGCCGTTGCATTGAACTGGTACTTGGTAGTACCACCCAAGTCTTTGGCTTCGTGCCCAACGGCCAGCGTGTACACACCATCCTGGGTTGGCGTAAAGGTAGCCGTAAAATGGTCATTAGCTGGGCTTACCGAAAGTTTGGTCTTGGTTTGGTCTGGAGCAATCAGCCAAAGGCTAAATTCCTTTACGTCAGAATACCAGTCGGCAACTTTTTCCGGCGTTTCGCCCGGTTCAGCGTAGCTAATTTTGACGGTTTGAGCTTGTCCTTTTTTGCCGATAGCGGGCGTTTGCAACCAGAGGGCGTGAGCGAAGGCACTGCTGACGCTCAAAAACAGAGCCAGCGATAACAGAGTAGCTTTTAATTTCATAAAATAGTCGTTAAAGAAAAGTGAGAAGGCGTGTTTGCATACAGCCAAGAAGGACGAGCAGCGGCCTTTTTTCTTCTTACTAGCGGCTAAATTACACATCTATTTATAATGAGTCCAAATAAAAATTATAATTACAGCTAGTCTACTGATCCTAAAACCTTTTCGAATCAACTGATTATCTAAAAACCATACTTGTGGGCAAGGTATCAAGCGAGAAGAGTTCGTATTCCTCACAATCTCTCATGAAACATACAGAACGTATGGAACGGTTAAATCCGTCCTACTGTGAAGAGACTAGAGAAGCTCCGTTCGTATATACAGCATGGGTATCCGAATGCAGTAAGTTGAAGAATAGTCTGCAGAAGTGAAGTTTTAGAGCCAGTAGCCCGTTACAGATAGATATCTACCATCTTTTGCCAGGCATCGGCCTGGTGAGCCCGGCCCTCCCAAACGTAGAATTCATGAGAAATGCCTTTGTGGGTCAGATCGCGTTCGAGCTGAAAATTGCTTTCCAGGAAGGGATCGTCGCTACCAATGACGATGACAAATTCCAACTTACGGATTTTGGCTAGCAACTGCTCATCGTGCAGATTGGGAAGAAAGTGATTAGGCGTGTGGTAGTAGATGTTTTCGTCGTAGTAATCGTCGAACAGTCCCCGAAACTCGGATGTAGGGACCGCGAGGTTGTAACGACCACTAAAGGCTACTACTTTACCAAATTGCTCGGGATGCCGCAGGGCAATATTCACGGCGTGAAAAGCTCCGAAGCTACAACCGTGGGAAATCAGAAAAGAACCCGGATTCAGTTTCTCCGAAAAAGGCAGTACTTCCTGTAAGATATACGCTTCGTAGGCAATGTGCCGCTGAATACGCTCGGCGGGAGGAATACTTTCGCTGTACAGGCTTTCGGCGTCAATCGAATCAACGCAGATCAGTTGTAGCCACCCTTGTTCGATTTTATCCCGAAGAGCCTCGACCAGACCCAGTTTCTCGTATTCGTAAAACCGACCCCGACGGGTTGGAAAGATCAAAACGCGAGCCCCGGCGTGGCCGTAGACGAGTAAATCCATGTGTCGCTCAAGCACTGGACTATACCAGCCGTGTGGGTTACGAAGCATAGGTAAGGATGACAAGGAAGACCCCTAAGTTCTCAATGATTTCTAAATCTGGTCGTATCGTTGGTATGAATAAATCATTAAAATTTCTCTACGTAAGGCCGCAGTAGCTTCGTCCAGACCTGATAACCCGCTGGGCTAAGGTGTAAACCGTCCGCTTCGAAGAGTTCGGGTCGGGGCCGGTGGTTCGCTCCCAGCATGGCGTGGGTTATATCCAGGTAGGTAAATCCTGGGGTCTGTTTGATTTTTTCGGCAATGAGTGCATTCGTATGCTTGATTTTTTCAATCAAATCCCAGCGGGCCAGACTTGGCTTGATGGATACGTAGACCAAGGGTACATCGGGTAACTTCTTTTTCAGGCGTTCGACCAGCGTACAAAAGAACAGGTATACCTCTTCAGGATGTCGTTGATCGCCGAGATCATTGTCGCCCGCATAAAAAACGATTGCCCGAGGCTTACTCGGCACCACGATCTCTTCGAAGTACCAGGAGCAGGCGGCCAGGGTCGAGCCACCGAAGCCGAGATTGAGTACAGGCGTATCAGGAAAATCCTGAGCCAGCGTTGACCATAAACGAATGGAGGAACTACCGTAAAAGACTGTACGGTTTAGTTGAGCCGGGTTAATTCGTTGTTTTAATTGTTTTACTTCTTCTTCGTACCAGATCATAAAAAGCTTAATGGATACAGGCCAATCAGGGCTGTAAGAATAAATTAGTGGCTGCGACGTGCGAAGGTAAAACCCAAATTCGAACTCGGAGGTTTAAATTTTAGTATTCTCGAAGAATAATTAACGTATAGTGAAAGAGTTAGGCCCTCAAATTTCCGGACTTGAGCTTCGAGTTCGGAAATTTGAGGGCCCATACTCATTAGAGATAACGGTACGCCGAGGGGGTTAAAGACACGTGTTTTTTGAAGAAGTTATTAAAGTGCGAAGGCTCCTCAAATCCCAGACAATAGCTGATCTCGGCAATATTCCAGTTAGTATGTTTGAGCAGGGCTTTGGCTTCGCTAGTCAGTCGTTCGGTAATGTGATCAGTCGTTGTTTTTCCCGTCGTTTGCCGAATAGCTCGATTGAGGTGGTTAACGTGTACGGCTAAGTGCTCGGCAAAATCCTTGGCCGACCGCAGCTTGAATCGTTGTGAAGGCGTTTCAATGGGGAACTGCCTTTCCAGTAGCTCAGAGAAAATCGCCGTAATACGGGCATTCGCATCCGGATGCTGGTAGAGCGTTTGCGAGGGCTGGACTTTTAAAGCTACATGAATCAGCTCGATGACGTAATTGCGAAGCAGATCGTATTTAAACCGATAATCCGACTGCATTTCAGCGAGCATTTTTTCGAACAAAGCACTCACCTGCTGTTCCTGAGTTTCTGGCAAAATGAAGGCCGGTTTACCGCCGCTGGCGAACATGGGCATTTCGGATAAGGGGTCTCGCATTTTCTCCGTAAAAAAGGCATCCTTGAAAATGCAGAAAAAGCCCGTATAGTCTTCCGAACGCGACTCCCAGGTGTAGGGTACTTTGGGATTGAAAAACATGAGGGTTGGCCCTTCCACTTCCAGACTTTTATCGGCGTAGTGAAAGACGTTCTTTCCCCGAATCAGACTGATTTTGTAGAAATCCCGACGGGTGTATTTCACCGGAGCCCCGTGCGGGCCGTGGCAGTCTTCCAGCCGAAATACGTTGAAATGCCCCAAATTCTGTTCAAGATTGGGGGGCTGCTCATTGAATTTAGTCTGATAAAAATCTTCTAAGGTTTCAATCGTTGCCATACGCTTCGCGGGTGTTTAATTCAAATCCCTTGGGTTAATATACTGTAGCAAAAGTACAGCATATCAAGTATTGAGACTTACGAAAAACAAAGGCATACTTGTAAAATTCAAACAATAGCGTCCTTATACTAACGAAGGAGGCTGACCAAAGGCTTTTTTAAAAGCGAAGGAAAAATGCGACAGATCTTCAAAGCCCACTTCTAGATAAACCTCCGAAGGTTTTCGTCCTTTTTCTTTAATCAGGAAATAAGCATCCTGCAAGCGTTTATTTAAGAGCCAGCGGTGCGGTGAGAGATGAAAAATTTTCTCAAAATCGCGTTTGAATGTAGCCAGGCTACGGCCACTCAAATAC
>NZ_JBMDWJ010000099.1:0-25901 GCF_048595215.1 Siphonobacter sp. | reverse complement strand
GAATAAGGTTGTATTCGATGAAAAAGGGCATTAAAATAAGTATCTATTAATTGCGAAAAATCCATACCTATTAATCGATTGAGCAATCCCCTCAACACACTTAAAAAAGAAATAAACAATAATATTCTAATACCATTATCCAATGATAACAATATTCATTTCATATTTTTATTGAAAGGATTAAAAAAAACTTGTATTCTAATTACCTATTCCTAGTTTAAAGGAGGATTGCAAACTTTTATTTATAAATTATATATATGTTAATGAGACAATCCATTAGTATTTATCTGATCATTAAATCAATAATCAATAAATTTTCAAAGTCAGTAGATCAGCTTTCGTTTACTTCGGCGTATAGGTCAATTGTACCACTACTCCCTGGTCACCATTTTCGTTATTCCGTCGCCAACCGACCGCCAGCGGTAGATGTTTGGTCAGGTACACTTCTGCTCCTACAATCAGTTGTCCATACTCATGCGTACCCGAAGCCCAGTCGCCCAACACGTGGAATTTCTGGTTAATAATTCCAATATCAAAGCCCAGATGTGCCCCTACTAAAGCCCCATCACCGAGGTACCGACGGGTACCCGTATACGTTCCCACCACTAGCTTGTAACGGTCATCTTTAAAGCTTCCACCCAGATTCGCGTACGCAAACCCTAGCCATTTTGTATGATGCTCGGCGGCTAGGTTTAAGCCCGTATGCCCGCCCAATCCCACATGAATTTCGTCGGTCAGATCAAACACCTTTTGGGCATTCAAGAGCAGCAATGGGGCATAGGGCATCTGCGTAGTCGTGTCGTTATGAAGCCAGGTACCTTCCTGAGGCATGTATTCAAGATTGTACAGATTAGCTCCTACTTCCCAGTTTTTCCCTAACCCGTAGTTAAAGGTTGTCGATGAACGAAATTCCTCCCGGCTAAAGTCTACTTGTTGCTGAGCTAAAATTTTCCGTTTAGGGGTAATGTCCGAGGAAGGTACATTAAAAATCGTTTGCTGGGCTTTCAGCGTAAAAGAAGCCAGCAATAGTCCGCCCAGAAGGCAAACTTTGTTCCGCATAATTTTCATTCAGATAAGTCAGTTTGATAGGTAATCTATTCATCCGTCTGCAATTGAATAAAAATCAATACCATATCTATTTGACTTAGATTCAATAGCTACTGTAATCTATCAGTAGTGATTCAATTTTATCACCTTTTATCTCTTCAGTTAACCTTGTAAGAGGTGGTTCATCTTTTTACACCTCTATTTACTTTCCTGTAAGTATCGATCCATCAACCTCAACTTCATGCGACCGTTAAACATTTTAATCTGGCACATTCACGGGAGTTACTTAACGGCTATTACGCAGACCGAACATAACTGGTACGTTCCAACAAAAGTCGGTTCCCCAGAAGGGTACGCAGGCCGGGGAAAGGATTCTACGATGCCGAGTTACGTCCGGGAAGTTCCCGCTGAGGAAGTACGCCACCTTCTCCTCGATCTGATTATTTTTCAGACACCTCAGAATTATCAGCACGATCAGTACGAAATCCTGACGGAAACCCAGCGGCAGTTACCCCGCATTTATCTGGAGCACAATGCTCCCGAGCCCCATCCGGTCTTTTCAAAACATCCCGTGGACGATCCAAATGTGCTGGTGGTACACGTCACGCATTTCAATCGTCTGATGTGGGATTGCGGCAAAACACCGACGCGGGTCGTTGAACACAACGTTGCCATTGACCCCGACCTTCGGTATTCTGGTCACCTTCCGCAGGGCATTACCGTGCTCAATGAATTCAGGCGACGTGGTCGCATGGTCGGTTTTGATCTGTTCGAACAGATTCGGCAGCAAGTTCCTCTGACGACCGTTGGAATGAAGTCTGATGAAATCGGCGGTATCGGTGAAATTCATTACCGGTACCTACACCAGCGGGTGGCCGAATACCGGTTTCTGTTCAGTCCCATGCGGTACACAAGTCTGCCGCTGGCGGTGGTCGAGGCCCTGACCATTGGGATGCCCGTGGTGGCTCTGGCTACTACTGAGATTCCTACGGTGCTTGAAGATGGCGTTCAGGGCTTTATTTCCAACGACCCTAAAGTGTTGATTGAACGCATGCAGTTCCTGATCGATCATCCGGAAGAAGCCCGACGCATGGGAGCCAATGCCCGAAAACTGGCTCAGGACCGTTTTAGCAAGGAACGATTTGTTCGGGACTGGAATGCGGTATTTGCCGAGGTGGTCAGTTGATCGGTGATGGGGTTTAGAGGTTTGGGTTTAGAGTTTGAATTAGGGTTGAGGTTTGAATTGGCGTTTCAGGTAAAAAGTTTGAGTAAGCAGGGTTTACTATCGATTACGCAAATCTTAACCCATAACAACCTTAACTTTAAAACCCAGCGTCGTTCGCTCAAACATTAAACTTTAATTCACACCTTAAACTCTAAACTCAAAACTTTAAACACTCAAACCTTACACCTCAAACCCCTGATACGCCAACAGCTTCATAGCCTCTTCGATCACTTGCTCGGGGTCGGTTGCCTGGGCTTCGCGTATAGGCCGGTGCCGTTCTGCATTCAGCCCCCCCCATTCTTCGGGGCGGGACGTTGTGTAGATCACCCCGCTGGGTCCCTGCAAGGCAACAGCCAGATGAGCCACCCCCGTATCGTTACTCAACAACAGCGACGATTGCCGCAGGATCCAGCCGAGACTTCCCAAATCCGTGGCTCCCGCCACGGATATAGCTGGATAACGCATCTGCTGGCGAACCTCCTCCACCGTTTGTTGTTCGGGTTGCGTGCCCGTTAGTGCTACCGTATAGCCCTGAGCCGCCAGTGCATCGGCGACTTTAGCAAAATGTGAAGCGGGCCAACGGCGGGCGGATATACCACCGGGGTGGATACAAATGAATGGTTGCTGAATTATTTCAGGCCATGTGGGCAGGGCTTCCGCCCGCCAAGCATCGGCTTCGGTCAGCGGGAATTCCAGCGAAAAGCCCTGCGTCGGAATCCCCAGAAATTCCATCAATCGCACGTGCCGCTTTACCTCGTGTTCGTCCTGCGGATAAGGCATGAACAACCGTTCGTTTGGACAAAATTGCTCGGCGTGTTGCGTCGGATAATACCCCGCCGTGGCTTTCGCTCCCAGCAGCAGTACCATGGCATTGACAATCGTACCGTTGCCCTGCATTTGCAGAACGACATCGAAGTTTCGACCCTGCATTTCCTGTAAAAAAGCTATGGTACGCGAAGCGTCCAAGGGTTGTTCAGGCAAACCAGGATAACCCGGGAAGGGAATGAATTCATCGAAATATGCAGCGTACCGGCGGACGAATTCTTCGGCCCAGGGCAAGCTGATCAAACTGATCTGAGCGTTTGGAAAAGCTCGTCGCAGGGCTCGAAAGGCGGGTACGGCACAAAGCAGGTCGCCGACTTTCAGGGCTCGAAACACGGCAATGCGTTCCGGCGTATGTCCTAACATAGAAGTAAGTTTGTCCATAGCTCAATCAAGTAAACGGGTCTGGATTTCGGTTCTTTGCGGTACTACTCGCCACTTTAACCAGATTTCTGGAATACCTCTGAAAGCTCTCCTCCAGTCTTTTCGGGCCTCTTTATCCGCCACGGCTTCGAGCCTTTACAGTAGAATATTCAGCATTTGTACGAAAGCCTCTACGCCATTGCGGGTGCCAATCACAATACTGATATCAGGCATACAAGACCCGGTATTGAACGGCTCCGTAGAGTCGCCAGTAAATGGATAAAAAGGGCGTCGCCAGAGCCGACACGAGTGTAGTGGGCAAATGCCGCAGGGGTTGAGCCGTATTTCGCAATCGCCAGCCCACCAGGATCAGCGTTCCAAGAGCCCAGATCGCAAAAGTTACAGTGCTGAGCGTACCCGCTCCCGCCATTCCGCTTCCCAGCCCCAGCAGAAAACTCACCACAAGGGTATAGTACAATCGCACCAGCGGAGCGTACGTTGGAATGCGTTCGCGGAACAGTTGGGGATGGCGTTTGTACAGGAGGGCATCGTAGCGGTTTTTGCTTTCGTCTTTCAGGCAACCCCACCATTTCGTACTTCGAATGGGATGGATAATCACAGCCTGATTGGATTTCACAATCGGAATACCGTGCTGAATGAACTTGAATTGCAGGTCGCTGTCTTCCCGCCAGGCCCGATCGAATTGTTCTTCCAGTCCACCCACCTGTTCCAGCAACGAGCGGGTACAGGCACAGTTGGCCGTAACGAACTCAGCCGTTTCTAGCAAAGCCGTCGTACGATCATAATCCGTAGGAGCTTCCGAAAGCGGCACGACTACCCGACCTGTAATAACCTGGGCTCCCTGAGCAAAGGCATCGAGCAGTACTTTCAACCAGTTGGAATCGGGTATACAGTCGTCATCGGTAAAAGCGACATAGGGCGAGCGGGCCTGCTGCCAGCCCCGGTTTCGGGCAGCGGCAGGTCCGCGACGCTGGGGCTGTCCGTAGTACCGAATCCGTACATTGCTGTGAGCAGCGATACTCACGACCTGCACCCGCGTAGAAATGTCGTTGCCATCATCCACAACCAGAATTTCGTACGCCGCTGGGTCCAGCGTCTGGTTAAGCAACGCTTGCAGGCACCGCTTCAGTAGTTCGGGTCGACGGTACGTGGGAATGATTACGGAAAGTTGCATCTCAGTTTTTCAGTTTGCAGTTTTCGGTTTACAGTTGTTTGCTTACTCACCTGCTCGTTCCGATTACAAATCCCCCGCTCGTCCCGATTTATAATCGGGACGTTTTTGGGCAAGCGTCTTAGACGCGAAACCACTCTACCCCGATCATTCCACGACGGTTACAAATCGGGGTGAGCTGGGCCCCTCACTGAAAATTATAAACCGAAGACTGAAAACTCACCTCCACGGTTTTAGGATTTTTTTCGAGCATGAAACTGCCGATAATCAAAGCGTCGAGCGGAGACGTCCAGAACGATTCTACAGCGTCGCGGGGGGAGCAAACTACGGGTTCCCCACGGGTATTGAACGAAGTATTGACCAGGATAGGCACTCCCGTTTTTTCGTAAAACGACTTGATTAGGTTATAATAAACCGGATTCTGTTGCGGATTGATGGTTTGTACCCGAGCCGTGCCGTCGGTGTGCGTTACGGCGGGAATGGCATCTACTTTTTCCTCGCGTACATCATTCACAAACAACATAAACGGTGATTTCCGGGAATTGATAAACCAAGCGTCGGCTTCTTCTTCCAGTACTACCGGGGCTACGGGCCGGAAATCTTCCCGGTCTTTCAGATCATTGAGGCGAGCCTGCATTTCCGCCGGAAACGGAGCCGCCAGCAACGACCGGGCCCCCAGGGCACGCGGACCAAATTCCATCCCCTGCTGGAACCAGCCGATGATGTTTCCTTCGGCCAGATACTCGGCTACTTCTTCTGCTACGTTGTTCAGGCGACGATACGGGAGTTTCGACCATTGCAGAAACTGCTCGATCTCCTCGTCCGAGTAGCTGGGACCGAGGTATACGTGTTCCATTTCGTAACTCCGCTCGTCGGTTTTGCGTTGCTGGGCGTCAATCCACATTGCCGCCCCCAGAGCCGTACCGGCATCCCCGGCGGCGGGTTGCACCCAGATGTTTTTGAATGGACCGCGATCCCGCAGACGAGCATTCATCACGCAGTTCAGAGCTACGCCACCGGCCAGACATACCGAATCCGCTTTCGTCTTTTCGTACAAAAACTGGAGCAATTCGAGTACCGTTTCTTCCAGCACTACCTGCACCGAATGAGCAATGTCGTAATGCATCTGCTCCAGTGGGCCACCCTTCTCGCGGGCCGGACCAAACGTGGCCTCCAAGTTGAGCGGATCGATGGTGTACTGACCCTCTTCTTTTAAATGAATCAGGCCCTTGAAATAATCTTTGTAGACGGGATTACAGAACGAAGCCAGAGCCATCACCTTGTACTCATCCGACGAGTGCAAAAAGCCGAGATAGGTAGTCATCTGCTCGTACATCAGTCCCAACGAATGCGGCATGGTTACCTCCCCAAGCAGCGTCATCTGATTGCCCTGCCCGTGCCAGTAGCTCGTCGTGGCTACTTCGCCGCGACCGTCCAGCACTAATACCGCCGCGTTTGTATACGGGCTGGGCAGGAAGGCACTCGCCGCGTGGGATAGGTGGTGATTGGTAAAATGCCACTGGTAGGGTCCCAGTCGGGAAGCTCCTTTGAAACGGGTCGACAGGTGCAGCGGTACGCCATCCACTAAATGCCCCGGAGCATTGACGATAGACGACAAAAACAGCGAATCCCAGGGATTAGTCCAGTTGCCCGTCGAAGCCGTAGATTTCAGCGGAATCTGTAACGTTTCGGCCTGCGATTGCTCCTCCAGCTGCATATACGGATCGAACGAATAGGCGATATGATCTACTTCCGCCAGTGTGATTCCACCTTTCTTCAGGCAAAAATCAATGGCATGATATGGCAGTTCGTACGTAGAAAAAGGAATGGGCCGTTTGCCGTGTTTAATGTGCGTAAAGCGTTCTTCTTCAGCAGCGGCCAGTACTACTCCATCTTTGACGAGGGCAGCGGCCGGATCGTGAAAAGCAGCGTTGATTCCTAGCGTGTACATGAATTAAAAATGGGTTTAGATGGATTAGCTGAGGCTATACGGACTTTTCTACGGGACGCAGTAACGCCCGTACCGACTCGACAATTCGTTGGGGAGACGCTTTCGGCTCGGCCGTACCGGGAAACTGCTGTAATAGCACGTTTCGGGAACGTAAGGCTTCGGGCACTTCGAAATACAATACCCGGTTTTCGACCAGCCAGGGCGTATGCTGCGGATTGGTCATAGCGTACAAAACCACCACTGGTGTACCGAGGGCGGCGGCGATGTGTACCGGCCCCGTATTGTTGGAAACCAGCACCGGAGCCTCGGCAATCAAGGCGAGAAACCATTCCAGCGACAATTCGCCCGCCAGAGCAAAAGCCCGGTCGCCCAGAGTTTGCTGTAAGGTGGCGACGTAGTTTTTTTCGGAAGCATTTCCCGTCAACACCACCTGAAAACCCTGTTTCTGCATGACTCCCTGACAGGCTTCCAGATACTGTTCAGCCGGATAGCGGCGTTTTTCTTCGCTGTCCCCCGCGGGCCGGATCAGCCCGGGTTCGTCGCGTTGCAAACCGATTTGATCCAGATACGCCCGAACCCGTGGTCGGACGTTTTCACTAACGCTAACCGATAAACGTTGATTTTCGGTAATGCAACCAATCTGGGCGACCAGATGCAGTTGCCGTTCCACTTCGTGACGGGTGGCGTACAGAACTTCAGGATCCGGTACCCAGTCCGACATCAGCTGGTAGGGATTTTCCCGGCAGTAGCCCAGCAATCGCGGGATACCCGCCAAGTAACAGATCAGAGCGGTCGGCAATGGATTTTGACTTTGTACGGTAAAGAGAATGGCTCCGTCGAAATTCCTTGCTTTCAATTGCTGCACCAAATCGTTTACGACCGTGGAAGCTTCCCCCGAAGCCCCTTTCATCCACGGAACATCGAAGGTCATCACCTCATCGACCTCGGGAATAAACGAAGCAATGGCCGCCCCTACGGAGGATGTCAGCAAGGTGAGCCGAACCGGGAGCCCTTCTTTCAGGGCCCGAAACGCGGGAGTTGTCATCAGCACATCGCCCATGTTATCCAGCCGGATGCACAACAGGTTTCGACAGTTTTGCCACGTATTCGTCATAGCCTCTTCTTACGCTTGAACGGGTCGTTGCAGCGGTCGCGGTGCCACCGGAATCACGACTGGATTCAGAATGGTATCGGCCATTTCTTTCAGGGATTGAACCGTGTGCGTGGGCATTCGGAATTCTCCCGGCACCCACTCGGTTTCGTTGCCGTTGTTGATGAGCACGGTCCGGCAACCCGCCCGGCGGCCCGCCTCAATGTCGTTGAGAATATCGCCCACCATCCAGGATTCGGACAGGTGAATGCCGTGTTGCCGGGCCGCTTCCAGAATCATTCCCGGCAAGGGTTTTCGGCAGGTACAATCAATAGTGTACGAAGACACCGAACCCTGCGGCGAATGCGGGCAATAGTAAAATCCGCTCAGTTGCACGCCCCAGGGCAGTAACAGTTCACGAATGCGGCTTTCCACGCCCGTCAAGGCCTCTTCCTGAAAAAATCCCTTCGCCACGCCCGACTGATTCGAAACTACGAAAATCTGGTATCCGGCCCGCTGGAGGCGAGCCAGGGCTTCTCCCGCGTCGGGGTACAGGCGGATTTTCCGGGGGTCAACGTTGTAAGGAATGTCGGGAATGAGCGTTCCGTCTTTGTCCAGAAAAATGGCCTTCTGACTGCGGCGATACGGACGAAAGGTCGGCAGAGCGTATTGTTCGTACAATTGAGCCGTTTGCCGGGCTACTTTTTCCCAGGTAAACTGAGCGTGTACGTTTTGTAAAGCCTTTTCTTTTAGTGAAGTAGCCAGTGTTTTATTCGACAAGACCTGGCTTAATTTTTCGGCCAGGGCATCGGGATCTTTGGGTGGTACCAGCAGGCCGGTTTCGCCGTCGGTGATGGTGTATTTGATGCCTCCCACGTTCGCTCCGATCACCGGGGCACCCGAGGCCATGGCCTCCAGCGGCGTAATACCGAAGGGTTCGTACCAGGGCGTGGTTACGAAGGCATCCGAAGCACTGTAGTAATACCGAAGCAGAGCTCGGTCTTTTCGGCCCACAAACGTTACCGAATCGGAAATTCCTTCGGTTTCCGCCAGTTGCTGTAACCGACCCATTTCGGGCGTGATGGCCGGATCGGGCACATCCGATTCCCCGCCCACAATGACCAGACGAGCCTGCTGACCGTACTGCTTTTTCAGGCGAGCCAGAGCTTCGATGACGGTAGCCACTCCCTTCCGTGGCACCATCCGGCCTAATTGCAGAATGATTTTCTCGTCGGCGGGAAGGCCTACTTTAGCCCGTGCCCGCTTTTGATCGGTGATGAAAAATTCGCCAGGGTTAAAGCCATTCGGGATAATCGTTAGCTTGTTCGGATCGGCGTTGTACAGCGTCAGCAGATCGTCGCGGTCTTGCGGACACAGAGCAATCACCTGATCGGCTTCGCGAATGACCCGATCTTCCAGATCAAACCGTAGAGCAGGAAATTTATCGCTATCGCCCTGAATGAGTCGCCGGACTTTTCCCAGGGCATGGAAAGTAATGATAAAGGGAATACCGAGCATTTTCTTCAAATCAGCCGCCACCATTGCCGACAGAAAGAAATGAGCGTGCACGAGCCGGTACGGATGCCCTTCGCGTTTGGAAAAACGCAGTACATCTGCCGTAAACTCCGGCATGTAGGGTAGAAATTCTTCTTTTGGCAGAAAGGTCTTCGGACCCGCTTTTACGTGCACGACCCGAATTTGCGGTTGCCACTGAATTACCTGCGGCAGCTTTTCATTCTCCCAGCGAGTAAAGATGTCGATGGAATAACCCAGATCCGCCAAGTGCTGAGCTAGTTCGGCTACGGCTATATTCTGCCCTCCGGCATCCACGCCGCCGCAAATGGCCAATGGAGAAGCATGGTCACTGATGAGTGCAATTTTGTACTTGAGTTCCATAAATGCGAGCAGAGGTTGGTACGAAAAACCTTCCAAAAGCAAATCCCGGCGGGCGACTTACTTCTTAGAATTACTGGTATAGAAAGTGGTTTCATCAGACAGGATTTACTTCGGAAAAGACCTATACCATCTCCAAAATTACTTCTTGCACTTACGCTGCATAAGGGCCAAATTTACTTCTCAATAATAGCATAATTACTTTCCCGTATAGTGGCAGAAAAATAAAATGACTAAGCTTGTCATTTTACTAAATTATATTCTCAAAAATAGCTACTACCTATAAAATATAAGCGTAATAAAGGTCGCAGATATACTAGTAATGCTTCATGATCAACGGCTAATTTCTTCGAATACTCATACATTTTTCACTTGCATGAGAATAAGCTACACACCGAAAGTTGACGCTAAATTTTAATCTCAATTTTATATTTAGGTATAGATAACCCTTAAGGTTAGATTTCGTAGGCAGCGGGTAGTTTTATAAAATTCCAATAAAGAAGTAATTATCTTATCCTTTATTGATTATTTTGATAATCGTAAGCAGATCATACACCCATACATTTAGGGTACATAGCAGAAGGACCTTAAATACCTGTAGAACACAGTCAACAGAATGAGGAATATCTGTTTTATAAAGAGATCTTAATTACTCAAAAGGTATTATATTTCTTTAGTATTATAAAAAATAATAAAAATCATTTTAATTCATTCCTATAACTTATTTATAATTCTTAATAATCTATATTAATACCAATAAAACGCTTAATTTCAACCAAAAATAAAACCGTTAAATTTAAGGGGTACTGCACTAAATATTTACTGTTAGTCCTGTATTCTAATAGAAAAGATAATCCAAAACCACCCAATTTACCATAAGACAATTCCAAGATAAATTTTAATTTTTATAGTTAGATTCATTTTTAGACCAATGAGCGAATTTTTGAAACCACTCCTACCTTAGTGTTCGATTTCTTTGCACTTCGCTGGAGAGTATAGACCGTCCAACCTACTTTTCGTACATTCCACACGATATTTTGAGAATATTTGAACCCAAAGTCAAAAGTTTAGATTATATACTTCAATACTAACTCCTTGTTTACGTACTAATCATCCATATCGTATGGATACGACTGCTATACCCCCTGAAGTAGCCGAGTTCCCGGTACAGTTCAGGTTATCCTTTAAACCCTTTATTGCGTACTTACAGCAGCAAAAGGGTTCTACGTCCACGAGTGCTGCCCGCTCGCACGTATTTGATTACTTACTTCAACAATTTACGCCACTCATTTCCGAAGATTCTATTGACGAAACGTATACGCCACAGCAATTGGAAGACATGGCTCAGCTACTCAAGTTGAGCGTATTACCCTTACTGAGTAACGAAAAGGAAATACCCTATGCCTTTGGATTGCCGATTCCGCTAGACTTGTTTCATGCTTCGGATTCATTCAACGCTCTTTTGCATACGTTCGAAGGGCTGGAGATGGACGAGGCTCATAATCACAAAGAGAAGCTACGGTTTCTGTACCAGCTGATTCTGAATAAGTGCTACGGCGTTCATTTTATCAAGGAACTTACGCCTTCGCTGTCGTTTCAGCGAGTCGTCAATGGCGTTACGAAATTCTATCGTTTAACGATAAACGTCAATTTCGTCGAGCCGCAACACCAGGGCTCTGCCTTGCCGCCTCTACAGCCCGAATGGACGGAATTCGCTAAAGGTCATCGTACCCTGGATCGCGTGCCTTCGCCCCTGCCCCTTGGAGAATTTGTTCTCAAAGGATTTTGCGTTTTTCTGATTGAAGACATTACCGAGGACAAGACTATTCAGCAACTCAAAGAGGTGTTTGTACACTTGCAGAGTGATTCGGAGGAGATGATCTATCGCCGCTTCGAGAAAGCCATGCGGGATTTGTGTGGGCAACCCGACATCCGGATTGGTCTGATGCCCTTCATCAAAATCAATCAGCAGTACGTTTTTCACCCCGATTTTGGTAGTCGTAGTGTGGTACTGGCGATGGCCGATTTCGAGAAAACCTGCGGCGAAGCCTGGGTGGAAGGCAGTCAGCAGACCATGCAGGAACGCATTGCCGAGCGACTCGCTCAACACGATTACCCGCACGTTTTCTGTAACCTGAATAAGTTTTCGGAGCCTGAGTTACAGCGGCTGGTCTCTAATGGCCTGCAAAGTTTTATTCTGTATCCCATTAAAGCGGCGGATCAGGTCGTAGGCGTGCTCGAAATTGGCAGCCCCAACGCTGATGCTCTGGACGACGAAATTCTCTTCAAGGTCGAACGCGTCATTCCGCTCGTTCGGGAATTATTACTCTTCCAAATCAGCGAATTCAATAAACGCATTCAACGGCTGATTCGACAAAAATTCACAACCTTGCAACCGGCCGTTGAATGGAAATTCAACGAAGTAGCCTGGCAGTATCTGCGGGCTGGTGGCAAAAAACCGGCGGATCGGGAAGCGGCCCGCATTCGTTTTCCGCAGGTATATCCTTTATACGGAGCCATCGACATTCGAAATTCATCGCTGGAACGGCATTGGGCCATTCGTACGGACCTGAGTCAGCAATTGGATTCCGTTGCCTCGCTGTTGCAGGAACCTAGTCTGGATTCCGAGCGATCTCAGCCATTACAGCAGCAAACCCGGTACTGGCGGGAACAGCTACTCGAAGATCTGACGCCCGATACGGAAGAAAGCATTCTTCTCTTTCTCTCGCAGCAGATTACCCCGTACTTCCGTCGTTTGCAGCTCGATTCCAAAACACTGGAACCGGCCCTTGAATACTACTTCCAGCAAACCGACCCGCAGACGGGTGATTTCCACCAGGCTTCCCGGAATTACGAACGCAGTCTGGATTGGATCAACGCCGCCGTTAACGGGTATATTGAGCAGGAAGAACAGCAATTACAGGCCGTTTATCCGCACTATTTTGAGAAGTACCGGACCGACGGCATGGAGTACAATATTTACGTGGGACAGTCGATTTCCCCGCAAAATCCTTTCGTAGCCAATGACTTACGGCGGTTGAGACTCTGGCAATTGACGTCGATGGTGGATCTGGCTCAACTCACGCATCGTCTGTTACCGCACCTGCCGCGGCCCCTGCAAACGACGCAGTTGATTCTGGCTCATTCCCAACCCGTGAACATCAGTTTCCGGGAGGATGAACACCGCTTTGACGTGGAAGGCTCCTACAGCATCCGGTACGAAGTCATTAAAAAACGGATTGATAAGGCCCTCGTTCGCGGTACGAACGAACGCCTGACGCAACCCGACCACATTGCCCTAGTCTATACCCATCAGCAGGAAATTGCGGATTATCTTCCCTTAATCACTTTATTACAGGAACAGAACCGGATTAGCCCTACGTTGGAATACCTCGACCTGGAGCCTTTGCAGGGCGTTGTCGGACTAAAAGCGATTCGGTTGGCCATTCAATACGAAGACGCCATCGTGGTATCAGAAAATGAGCTGCTGGTCGCTCAATCCTAGGTAGATAAACCGTAGCTTTGGCCGTTCCGGATTCGGGACGGCCATTCATTGCTGACAACGAAGCGGTACCGCCTTTGTGTTTCACCTTTCATCCTTTATGCGTACGTTCTTCTTCCTCCGCCGAAGCCTAATTCTGCTGCTGGTTTTTGGTGGAATACTTCCGATACGGGCCCAGCAGGCCCGACCCGACTCCGTCGTGCATCGACTCGTACTCATTGGGGACGCCGGACGCCTCTACAAAGGCAAAAATCCGGTGGTAGATGCGGTCCGGGCCCGGTATTCCTTCGACGATCCACAGACAACAATGCTGTACCTCGGCGATAACGTGTACCCGCACGGCTTATCCGACGAAGCAAGTCCGGATTACGATTCCCTGACGACCATTCTGCGTTACCAAGCCCAGCTCGGCATTGGGAAAGCGTCTCAGGTACTGTTCATACCGGGGAATCATGATTGGAGCAAGGACCATCCCGACGGCTGGGATAAAATCAAACGCCAAGGTCGCTGGCTCGACAGTCTGAATTCGCCCAACATCCGTTTACTGCCCGCTGGCGGTTGTCCCGGTCCTGAACTGGTGGAGCTAAACGATCATCTGGTTCTGATCATTGTTGATACACAGTGGTGGCTACATCCCAATGATAAACCCGGTATAGATTCAGACTGTGCTTGCAAAACCGAAGATGAAGTCGTCACGCGACTCTCGGAGTTAGTATACCTCAACCGTGACAAGGGAATCATTCTGGCGACGCACCAACCCTTCCGCAGCTACGGCATTCACGGGGGCTATTATACGCTCAAGCAGCATATTTTTCCCTTTACCGATATTAACCCTCACCTGTACATTCCGCTACCGTTCATTGGATCGATTTATCCCATCGCCCGGGGCGTATTCGGTACCGTACAGGATTTGCCCAATCCGATTTACAAACACATGGCTCAGGTACTGGAGAAAGCAACCCAGCCTGCCCCTAACGTCGTCTTTGTCTCGGGACACGACCATGCTTTACAACATATCGTAGACGGGAACCGGAATTTTATTGTCAGTGGATCAGGTATCAATCGGGAACGAGTCAAAAAAGGCAAGAAGGCCCGTTTCGTCAGCGGTGAATGGGGCTACGTAGTCCTCGACGAACTACGGGACGGACGGGTACAGGCTGCGTTCTACACCGTCGACGAAGCCGCTCAAGCGACCTTAGCTCATTCGGCTCCGATCTACAAAATTGACCGCAAGGCCACGCCGGATCATGCCCGGATCCGGGAAAAGTCCTGGCCTGATTCCATCACTATAGCCATTGCTCCGGATTACGATAGCGTGAGTACGCTGCATCGCCGACTGTTTGGAGAAAACTATCGCAAAGTCTGGGCGACCCCCGTCACCCTGCCCGTATTCGACATTACCAAAGAAAAAGGAGGCTTCAAGATTCTCCAACGCGGCGGTGGGCAACAAACCAAATCCCTGCGGCTGGAAGATGCTTCGGGAAAAGAGTGGGTGCTTCGTACCATTCAGAAGGCTCCCGAAAAAGCCCTGCCTGCGTACCTACGACAAACCGTAGCGAAAGACATTATTCAGGATCAGATTTCAGCGGCCTTCCCCTTCGCCCCCCTGGCGGTAGCCACGCTGGCGGAAGCCGCTGACGTACCGCATGCCAATCCCAAAATAGTCTATGTCCCCGACGATCCGGCTCTGGGCGTCTACGGCGTTGATTTTGCCGGAAACGTCTGTTTGCTCGAAGAACGCAATCCCGTTACCGAAAAAAGTCTTAGTACCCCCAAGCTGATCGATGCCCTGCAAAAGGACAATGACGACCGCGTCAATCAGCGGGCCGTTGTTCGGGCTCGTATGCTGGATTTATTGATGGGCGACTGGGACCGGCACGAAGATCAATGGCGGTGGAGCAGTCGAAAAACCAAAAACGGCAAGGTGTACGAACCCATTCCCCGCGATCGTGATCAGGTCTTTTTCAAGTCGGGCGGACTGTTTCCCTACATTGCCGCCCGTTCGTGGTTACAGCCCAAATTCCAGGGTTTCCGCGATCACCTGCACAACGTGAATGGCTTCATGTACAACGCCCGGTACTTCGACCGGATGTTTTTGCAGGAGCTTAGTCAGCAGGACTGGCAGGAAGAAATCACCGTTCTGCAGGGCAAGCTGACCGATGCCGTACTCGAAGCCGCCGTCCGGCAGTTTCCCGATCCGATCCAGAAAAGCTCGGGAGCTGATATTCTAGCGACGCTCAAAGCCCGTCGGGCCAATCTGCTCGGCGAAGGACTCACCTATTACCGGTTCCTGGCCCGGGCAGTCGACATTCCCGGCAGTAATAAAGCCGAGCGTTTCGAGGTAGAACACCAGCCGGATGGCCGCGTGTCGGTCCGGGTGTACAAAATCGGCAAGGATAGTACGCTGAAACAGCAATTGTACCACCGCGTGTTTGACCCAGCCGAGACGAAGGAAATCCGCTTGTACGGTCAGGCGGGTACCGACCAGTTTGTCGTGCGGGGTACGGCTTCTTCCGGTATAAAAATACGCCTCATCGGTGGCGAAGGCATCGACCGATTTGCTCTGCAGGATACGCGAAAAAGTCAGACACAGGTATACGACCTCCGTACGGAAGCCAACCTTTGGCCCGAGCCCCAAACGGCTCAAGTACACGCCTCCAGCGACCCCACCATCAACGCCTACGACAACCACGCCTTTAAGTACAACCGCTTGGCTCCGCTGGCCTCGGCGGGCTTTAACCTGGACGATGGTATCCTACTGGGAGCCGGATTTCAGTTTACTAAACACGGCTTCCGCAAATCACCTTACGCCTCCATGAATCGGCTGCTCATCAGCCACGCCCTGGCTACAGACGCTACGGCCATCAAGTACGACGGTATTTTTACGCATTTACTGGGTAAAAACGACCTTTGGATCAACGCGTATTTGCGGGCTCCCGACAACGTGACCAACTTTTTCGGCATTGGTAACGAAACGGTTTACGAAAAAGGACGGAAAATTCGTTATTACCGCACCCGCTACGATTTAAGTACGGTATCGGCCCTGCTCAAACGTCGGTTAGGACAACACTTGCAGGTGATGGCGGGTCCGGTTTTTCAGTACTTTAACGTAGATATGGAGGATAATCAGGGTCGATTCCTGGAACGCTATTTAGCTGAAAATAATGCACCCTTTTTGCGGCGACAGTTGTACGGCGGTTTGCAGGCGAGTGTCGTCATCGACAACCGGAATAATCTTACCCTTCCTACCCGGGGCCTGTACTGGAATACGACGGCGATGACCTTACAGGGTTTTGGCGACCAGCGAAACCACATGACGCAGTTGAGTACCGACCTGACCGTTCACGCCAGTTTCTCGAACGCCGCTCGTATCGTCATTGTCAACCGGATTGGCGGGGGACTGACCTATGGCAATCCGGCCTTTTATCAATTACAGTATCTGGGTGGACAGGACAATCTACGGGGCTTCCGAAAGTACCGTTTTGCGGGAGAAAAACAGGTGTATCATAACCTCGAAATCCGGACGAAGCTGTTTAATTTTAACTCCTACCTCTTTCCGGGAACCGTGGGGCTCACGCTTTTCAACGACCTCGGACGGGTCTGGGTGAAAAACGAGAACTCCCAACGCTGGCACGATGGGTACGGGGCCGGGCTGTACGTTTCACCAGCCAGTTTACTCATTTTCAACGCATCTGTAGCATTTTCGAGGGAAGGAACCCTACCCTACGTTTCCGTAGGATTCCGCTTTTAAGCAAAAGTTGACTTATATTACCAGCCCGTATTTTTCTAAACCGAGTCGTAATGACTGATCCCTTAGTATCGAAAGCGGAAGCTCATGTGCTGCGTCTGTACGACGAACATCCCACGCCTACATTGGCGTACCATACGCTTACCCACACCCAGGAAGTCGTGCAAGCCGCCGAGGCCCTGAGCCGTCAGTATCAGTTGAACGACATCCAGTACCAGACGGTACTCGTGGCCGCCTGGTTTCACGATGCGGGCTATTTATTCAGCCCGAAGATGCAACACGAGGAAAAAAGTGCCGAGCTGGCAACGGCATTCCTGCAAAGTGAAGGCCAGTCTGCCGAGCTAATTGCCCAAGTGGAAGGCTGCATTTTGGCCACCCGAATGCCCCAAAAGCCCCACAATTTACTGGAAGAGATTATCTGCGATGCCGATCTGTCGCACCTGGGTAGCGTCGATTACAAGGACAAAACCAAGCTTTTGCGGAAGGAAATAGAGGCTATGAAAGGCATCCAGATTTCGGGAAATCTCTGGCGAATGGGCAATATTGAATTTATTCAGTCGCATCAGTATTTCACGCCGATGGCCCGAAAAATGTTTGACGCAACGAAAGCCGAAAACCTGCGGCGACTACTGGATAAGCAGGCCGAAAAAACCGACGTACCCACGCAGCCCCTCGTCGCGGAAAAGAAAAAGAAAGACCCCGAACGCGGGATCGAAACCATGTTCCGGACGACTTCTACGAACCATTTACGCCTGAGTGAAATTGCCGACAGCAAAGCCAACATCATGATTTCGGTCAATTCCATCATGGTTTCGGTGGTGGTATCGGTCTTGTCGCATCGGCTGGAAAATCATCCGCAGCTAATTCCGCCCACGGCCATCTTTCTGCTTACGGCCGTCCTGACCATCATTTTTGCCGTATTGGCCACGCGACCGAACATCACCCGGGGTACGGTGAGTATGGATGACATTCGGCAGAAGAAAGCCAATCTGCTCTTTTTCGGTAATTTTTACAACATGACCCTGGAAGACTACGAAAGCGGCATTGATGCCATGATGAAGGATAGCCAATTCCTCTACGGCAGCATGACCCGCGACATCTACCACCTGGGCGTCGTACTGGGAAAGAAATATAAGCTCCTCCGCATCGCCTACAACATTTTTATGTTTGGGTTTGTCGTATCCATATTATCGTATCTGATCGTATTCACATTCCTGGAAGATTAGCATTTAAGCCTATTGGTTCGTCGGATGTTGTTCCGTACGGCAATAGATTCCCCACGCTAGGGCTTACCTATAGTCTACTGCGTTTATTCTACTTCGTTGGCTCGCTGGTATACCTTTTTCTAAAAGTATACCAGCGTTTTTTGTTTCCCCTTACGAAAAACGGTACGTCAAGGCTGCCTCCTTTAGCCCTAAACTAAAGCGGCGGAAATCGCCCCTTGGGCGTACAGTTCATTAGCATCTTTTATTATTTACTCAAAAAACAGTCAATGCTTGTGCAGTCTTTCAATCGTGCCTAGTCCGCCCGAGGCGGTGTTGCTGCGTACGAACCTGAAAAGTGCAAAGCCTGAACCCTTGAGTATTTATCCTTTTTCATCTTTTTTTAAACCGTTCTATGAACCAACTTTCTACGGGTTCAGCCGCATCGGGCGGCTCGAACAAGGGGACTTCTGCTGTAGGTCGCCGCACCTTTCTTCGTTTTGCCGGTTTGTCTTCCATTTCAGCACTTACGTTAACGACGTTGGCTTGTGAAGATCACAAACCCATCGTATATGATCCTAACTTCATTGATTTAGGATTTGGCGATGTGGGAATCATGAACCTGTCGTATGCTCAGGAGCAGCTGGAAGTAGCGTTTTATTCAACCGTGATTGAAAGCCCTGCCTTTAATCAACTGTCGGCGGAAGAAAAAGCCCTGTTCGTGGATCTCCGCGACCGGGAACGTACGCACCTGGAGCTGTTCCGGTATTTGCTGGGAGACAAAGCCATTCCGATGCTGACGCCGAACTTCGACAACATCAAGATTGGTTCGCGTGAGGAAATTCTGAAAACGGGTCATACGTTCGAAGACCTGGGCGTTGCCGCTCTGAACGGAGCGGGCCGTTTCGTAACGGACATGGAACTGTTGAATCTTTCGGGTAAAATCGTATCCGTGGAAGCTCGCCACGCGGCTCTGCTCCGCGATCTGCTGCATCCACGATCCAACATGCTGGGCAGTTTTGCCGGGGATGATATCATCACGCCCGATACGGGTCTGGATCGGGCCCTGTACCCCCAGCAAGTGGTCGTATTGGCTCAGCCCTACATCAAAGAGCGAATCACGGCGGAGCGGATTCCGACGGCGTAACGTATTCCTTCTACTATCTATTGACTCTCTTGAACTTCGATTCAATCCATGAATATTTTTCAGATTTTTTCCGATATTGAAAAGATAGATGGCGACGCTACGGAGCGTTTATCCTTCTACTCGCGTCGTTATTTTCTCCGCAAAGGTACGAAGGCAGCGACAGCGGCCGCTCTACCCCTCGCCTTGGCCAGCGTCACACAAGAAGCCTTTGCTCAATCCACTGAAGTACAGGAAGTGCTAAACTTCGCTCTGACGCTGGAGTACCTGGAAGACGAATTCTACAAAAAGGCGTTAGGTAGCAGCCTGTCGTTCGGTGGTGATCGGCCCGTATTTGAGCAAATCAGCAAGCACGAAGATGCCCACGTAAAACTGCTGAAATCAGCGTTGAGCAGTGCTGCGGTAGCCAAACCCAGTATGTTCAAATTCGAAGAAGTATTTCCGGGCGTATTCTCAGATTATCAAACCTTCCTGATCGTTTCGCAGGCCTTTGAAGATACGGGCGTTCGGGCCTATAAAGGACAGGCTCCGAAGCTCTACAAACAGGCGGTACTCACAACCGCTCTGCAAATTCACGCCGTAGAAGCCCGTCACGCCGCCGAAGTGCGTCGCATTCGCGAAGGCCGCGTCTGGATCACCAAAAACGAACCGGACGGAGCTCCGGCTGCCGTATACGCCGGCGAAGAAAACGTGGTACAGAAAGTAGACGTCACCAAACTGGGCCCCGGATTCTCGGACATCGTGGTCTCGGAAGCCTTCGACGAGCCCCTGACGAAAGAACAGGTACTCGCCATTGTGTCTCCGTTGATTGTGATGTAGGATACACTTTATACACAAAAAAACCTGGGCCGTATGACCCAGGTTTTTTTGTGTCACTCGTTCAGACTATCCTTCAATATCGGCCAGAATCGACGTGTATTTCGGTTGCCAGCCGAGTGTCTTGCGGGCTTTCGTGGCATCTACACGACTGTTGGAAGCCAACCCGTATGAGGAAGCGTCGGGGCCCCAACGTTCGATGGCCTCATCTATGGGTAAGGCCACCGTTTTTCCGCCAAAACCCAGTTTCTTGCTGATACTTACAGCAATATCTTTTAGAGCTGCTTCGCCATTCTCGGCGTAATAATACGAACCTGCAGGAGCATTTTCCAGGGCTAGCCAGTACAATTCGGCTAGATCCGTCATGTGAACGTTCGACCAGATGTTTTCGCCCGCTTCAATGTGTACTCCGGCTTGTTTTTCTCGGGAAATGTCCATCAGCATCGGCACCTGAATACTGTCTTTCTTCAAACCCAATCCGGCACCATAAATCATAGTCGGGACGATGACCATACTACGGATTCCCCGCTGGGCTGCTTTAAGCACGGTATCGTTGATGACGACCCGCTGGGCTTTTTCCAGCCGTGGTTCAAGCGGAACATCTTCGTGGTACACAACGTCGCTCCTTTGCCCCACTGACTTATCCCCCACTAGACTGGAGCCGGAGGTGTGAATGAACGTTTTTCCGGTTCCTTCCAGAGCTTCGAGAAACGTGGCTACTACGTGTACATCATCGGCATCGGCAGTATTGATCACGGCATCCGCTTGGCGAGCTTCTTCCCGTAATAATTTCAGATTGTGCAAATGTCCAATTACGGGTGTCATTCCCAATGCTTTGAGTTTTTCAGCGTCAGAAGCTTTCCGTACCAGAGCGGTGATTTCGTAACCTTTTTCGAGTAATACCTGAGCAATGGAGCCGCCAATGTAACCCGTGGCTCCGGTAATGAATATTTTTTTCATGGCTAACGGAATAAGTTAAGCGTACACTGTTTCGAGTTGTTGATTGATAAACGTCATTTCTTCCGTCCGAATGTCCAGGTGCATGGCTCGGGCATTTTCAACGGCCTGCGTAGCATTGCGAGCCCCCGCCAATACCACGCTGATACCGGGTTGCAAGGTGGTCCAGCGTAGTACTAACTGTGATAAAGTGGCTCCTTTGGCTTCGGCTAGTGGGGTGATTGTCTCCAGAAACGTTTTTATTCTTTCCGCCGGAAACTGGCCGAAATAGCCGTTGCGGTGATCGTCGGCTTTGAGTTGGGAATCTTTAAAATACTTGCCCGTAAGCAAACCCCGTTCCAGCGGACTATAAGCGATGATGGACAGGTTCTTCTTCTGGGCGTACGGTACGATATCTGCTTCAATACTGCGGTTGAGCATACTGTAGGAAACCTGTTCGGAAGCCAGCGGTAGCGTTCTTTCGGCTTCTTTCAGTTGATCCAGCGAGTAATTACAAACACCCGCCGTCCGGATTTTACCCTGTTGAAGTAAGGTTGCCAGAGCTTCCATCGTCTCGTCAATGGGCGTGGTGGCGTCAGGCCAATGTACTTGTAACAAATCGATGTAATCCGTACCGAGGCGGCGGAGGCTTTCTTCGAGTTCCTTAATGATATTGTCCCGGGCCGTATATTTATAAACGGGCACGGTGTTACCCTGCTCTTCGGCATCGAAGAAGTATTCGCCCCGTCCCTGATTACTCTGGTCCCATACTAATCCGAACTTCGTCAGGATCTGAATTTGATCACGGTTTTTGCCTTTGATGGCTTCCCCAATCATTTCTTCACTACGGCCCAGTCCGTAGAAAGGAGCTGTATCGATACTGGTTACGCCTTCATCCAGCGACGCGTGAATGGCCGCAATTGAATCTTTTTTCGCATTGCCACCCCACATCGTACCGCCAATGGCAAAAGCTCCGTAAGTGAGGGCCGACACAGACACTCCGCTCGATCCTAATTCTCTGTATTCCATAACTTTACTAAAGTACCGCCCATACTGGGCGGTTGTTTGTTGTTCGATTGATGAGGCAAAATTAGCCGTCGTCAACCGGAGAAACTGGACCGCATTTCGGAAGAACTGGTACTTTATACAGAATGGATCGCCCATAAAAAAAGCTACCCTTCGCGAGGCAGCTTAATCCAGGTAGCACGTAGGTTAATGGGCTTTTTCCCGGTGCTGTTTAGGCGTGCGATTGGTATAGCGTTTAAAGAAACGCGAGAAATACGAAGGGTCTTCAAATTTCAGCAGAAAACAGATTTCGGCTACGCTTAGCTGCGTATTCAGTAGCAATTGGGAGGCTTCCTTGAGCGTTCGTTCACGAATGAGTTCACCCGGTGTCTTTCCTGCTACAGCTTTGATTGTATCATTCAGGTGATTTTGTGTAACATTCAGCTTTGCGGCGTAGGAAGCCAGCGTTTCCGTCTGAATGGGTTGGAGCTGTTTGAGCGGCTCAAAATCCTGTTCAAATAGCTTGGTAAAGGCTTTCGTCAGTCGCAATCCGGCCGTACTTTGATCATTGAGGCACTGTTCAGGGTCGCATACCATCATTCGCTGGGCCTTTTGTAGAATGACGGTAAGAAAGGCCCGAATCAAATCAGCCTTGTGGGGTTTTTGGGAGTGATACTCCCCCTCGATTTCCCGGAAGAAATTGCTAAAGTATTGCGTTTGAGTTTCGTCGAGGTACAGAGCCGAACTACCTTCAATACTGAAAAAAGGATACGAAGCGAGTGTTTGCTGGTCCTTAAGATTCTCCTGAAAAAAATCGGAGGTAAAGGCACAGAAATATCCGGCGTGTTCATCAACCGTAGTTTGCCAGGAAGTAATCATTCCGGGTGATACAAAGCAGAGCATACCAGGTTTAAGGTAGTACTCGTTTACGCCGAAGGTATGGATTCCTTCACCGCCGGTAATGAGAATGACCATGTAAAAATCCAGTCGGTTAGAGGCAATGGTTTGCTGACAGCGAAACCGGAAATCATCCCGCCGGTGAATTTCAAAATGAGCCACACTGGCCCGAATCGATTCTTCCGACCACGCCGAATCGCCCTGAAAATACCGTTTCCGGAAGCTTTCCGTCGTATACGTCGGAATCACAGACGTTTTCGTTTTCATGACCTATCACCGGATTGTGTAAGAATATCAGAACGATGCGGGCAAGAAAAAGTTCGGAGTTAGGGGGCTGAAGGTAGTCTAAGCTTGTAGAGATGAGGTAGTCGTTTAGAATTACTTCTACCATTATTGATAAGTGATCCCAGCAGAATCAACCAGCCAGAATCTATCTGATTCGCATGTACCCAGCAACGGCAATCCCTTAAACATTCACACCCGGTTCAAACTACTGAAAGAGAAAGAATATGCCCTTGGCAGCATCAAAAACGGAAATCTCTGTATATCGGCCAGTCAATCACTGATCAGGTTTCAAAAGGGTGCAGATCAATTGCTCTTTACGGACATTACCCCCGAATTCTTAGCAAAATACGAGTCATGGATGCTGAAATACGGGAAAGCTTCTAAAAAAGAAAAGGGTAAACCCCTACCCGCCTCTATTAATACCGTTAACATTTACACCAGGCAAATCAGGAAAGCCTTTAATTCAGCCATTAAGGATAAAATCATTTCGGAGGACTCCTACCCTTTCAAGTCAGCTTACGTGATCCCCAGCGAAGAAGGTAACCCCAAAGCACTAGAACTTACTGACATCGAGAAGATCTTCAATTATAAGGCGGAACCGGGTTCCACTCGTCAGCGTAGTAAAGATTTATGGATTCTTACGTACTTATCGAATGGAATTAACATGAAAGACCTTTGTATGCTTCGCTGGCATCAGGTCAATTTAATTACCAAAGAGATTACGTTCAAACGTCAAAAGACCTTACGCACTCGGAAGGAGCGTCAAAAAGATATTATCGTCAACCTACACGACGAGAGTATTGAAATATTCAAGCGTTGGGGCACGCCTAATTCACCCAATGAATATGTATTCCCCTTTCTGAGCGATGACATGGATGAAAGCCGGAAACGATCAGTTATTGACTCCTTAATTAGCGTCACGAACGATCACTTGTCTATCATAGCGAAAGAAGTAGGCATTTCGATCAAGGTACGAACGTACGAGGCTCGACATTCATTTGCGACGGTTTTGTTGCAGTCAGAATCGGTACCCCTTTACTTCATTTCGGATGCGTTAGGACACACTACCTTTTCAACCACTGAGCGGTATTTAGGTCGTTTCAGCAAGAAACAGAACAAAAAATACGTAGCTAACTTATTACCTAATAATCAAGACAAAAAGCCCTGATCGCATACATTGCGAGTTACATTCTTTAAAGGTATATCGGTAAAAAGTTATCCTTAAATCAGTATTAAGGATAACTTTTTACCGATATCTTTGCTAGGCAAGCAGCACATGAATAGATAGGACCTATTTCAATGGATACTCGTGGGTATCTTTCTGAAATAGGTTTTTTATTAGCACTTTAAAGCCTTTATTTTATTAATTCTACAGACAAAGTTCACATAAGGATTGATTATATAACAGGAAATGTCCAAAATTGTAGCTTATCTCTTGGTATTGGGACTCATTGGCTGTCAACAACATCCTACAGCAAAGCAACTTGTAAAAGATTGGGCTCTCACAGAAGTAAGATCAACTTCAGGTGAAGTAACTTCCATTTACAAGCTGAGAAATCTATATTCTAATACAAGTGATACAGTTAATCATCTAAAGCTGATGAAAAGTGCTCTTTTTCAAGACTTTATATACGGTACATTATACCTAAAAGGTAGTTGGCAGATAAGAAATGATAGTCTCTGCTTACTTTATACAAATATAGATCCTGTCAAAAAAGGAGTACACGTATCGATAGACTATAAGATAGTTTCACTGAATGATAGTTCACTTGTTCTTCAAAGGTCAGATAATTGATTCAATATACAATCATTTATACAACAGAAATCCTAAATGAATGATTTTTTGAAAATAAGCGTACAGGGTCTTCGATTGTCCCAATCGATAGGGCTTATGAATTTATTAATAATTCAAGTAGCGGTCATTATTAACTTGTATTTTAAATTTTCTTATGCATCTTTAGCCATGCTGTTTATAGTATCTCTTATAATCTATTTGACCTTTTTTAGAAGTACATATAGAGAAATCTATTATCAAAATGGCAAGATATACTTAATCTCTCTCTTCAAAAAGGAAATATATGACATTGCGATGTTCAAAGAAATAACTCCTAATATTATTGGATATTCAATCATTTTTACAAATGAAAATACTTATAATTTCAGATTACCACCTATTGATAATTTGAAGTCTTTCTTCAAAAGCGATCCTGCTTTCTATGCTAAAAAATTAAACAATCAGTTACTAGAAAAAAAGATCTACTATGTATCTGCCATTAAAGATACCAGCCAATAGAAATTGATATAACCTTTTACAAAACGACCATTTGTAGAATATTATAGGGATTAAGATCACGTCAATATTTAGTTCCGAAGTACATAATTCTTCCGTTGACCACTCAAAGCTTGAACCGTGAATTCTTTGATAGTCTCGTTGTAATGATAAGTGAATACATAATTGCCTGGCTTAAGATTCTTGATCACTAAGCTAACTCTACCATTGCCATCGGTTTTAAGATCTCCTAAATAGCCTTTTTCTAAGTAAGGAATATTCGTATAGTTTTCAGCGGCATATAAATACCAGTAAAAACTCTCTGACTCAAGACTGTTAGCTATGGGGTAGAAACTCAAGGATAGGCTACCATTGAATCTCTCTTTACTGCAAGAAACCAATAATACCAGCGTAAGTAAGGCAAATACCGTAAAAATTTTTCTCATAGATGGGTTGAATAGGATAGCAATATACGTTACTTTTCCTAATCGGTCCTTTGTAAAATGTTATAGAT
>NZ_JBMDWJ010000098.1:0-2238 GCF_048595215.1 Siphonobacter sp. | reverse complement strand
GATTGGGGCATTAACGACAAATGGTTCGCTGTGCTTGACGAACACGAGCGATTCACCCATACCCGGTCTGCTCGGAGAAATGGAGAACATTCTGCAACAAGCCTGTCAGGGAAATCCAAGTGTCCTGCCAACGACAACGGGGAGAAAGAAGCTTCGTGTTTCTTAGCGTAAAAGCACTTTATACGAAGCCGTTCCGGCGGCTTCGTATGATCCCTAGACCGAAGCTGTACTAGTCCTGATCAGGGCTCGGTGTAGTATCGAGGTTCTTTAGAATGAGCGTTCGCAAACGCTGCTCGTGCTGATCACCCCATTGGCCGATGGCACCAATGACGGGGATAAGCGATTTGCCGAAATCGGTGAGGTAATATTCAACTTTGGGTGGAACGACTGGATAAATCACCTTGCCCACCAGCTCGTGGTTTTCCAATTCCTTCAACTGTACATTCAGTACCCGTCGGGAGGCCCCCGGAATTTTTCTTTGCAACTCGCTGGGGCGTTGAAAGCCTTGGTTGATAAACCATAAAAGCCGTATTTTCCATTTACCGTACAGGACTTCGCCGATCAGGTCGAGTCCGCAGTTCAGGTTGGGTAAGGTCTTTCGTTCGTACATTGTACAAAGATAAACATACCTGGTTTGCCTTCAATAGGGAAAAATTTATCCCCATCTGAATCGTAAATCCGTACTTGTCA
The DNA here is from genome assembly GCF_048595215.1 of Siphonobacter sp. Classification (NCBI taxonomy): domain Bacteria; kingdom Pseudomonadati; phylum Bacteroidota; class Cytophagia; order Cytophagales; family Cytophagaceae; genus Siphonobacter; species Siphonobacter sp. The sequence goes on along the minus strand of NZ_JBMDWJ010000098.1, from coordinate 1,548 downwards.
GCCGCAGGCATAGTACTGAAATTTGTCCAACACAAAACAGCCGGTTCATGTACTTTACCTTTGAAAACGAACGAGTGGGCAAAATTGCACCGATAATTGGTGGTAGTAAAGGCGGTACTATTGCGGCGTAGTTTACCGAAAAAGCCACCGGTACCTTTCCCGGAAGCCCGGCTATGCTACACTATCATCTGGATCTGAAGAATAGCTTGATCAATTCACTAGGAATCTCAGGTTAAAAATGAAGTACATACTTTCGCAGCACATGCTGCGGTAAGATGCGGATTGCCTTACCGCAGCAGGCTGCAAAAACGATTACGAGTTCAACATACGGTTATTTATGATCAGAAAATCAGAGTTTACATGGGTTATGCCCGCCTTATGCATGCTGTTGTTCGCAGTATTCACCACTGCAGCACAAACGTCCCCTTCCACCCACAGAGATGACCCTTCGCAACGCGTAAAATCGGCTCCTGCCAGTGTATGGACGATGTTCCGGGCGGCGGGAATGAAGCCCGTCAACCGCACGCTGACGGCAGCTCAACAGGAAAAGGTGAAAAATGCCTTTGCCTTGTTGCCCCCTATGCATCAGCAAATTTTGAAAGAGCATCTCTATAGCATTAGCTTCATGGATAATATGCCGAATACGGCATTGACTTCACCCATTGATACCAACGGGGTAGCCAAACAGTTCAATATTACTTTCCGGGCGGGTTTGTTGGACGAGACCGTGTCTGAATGGGCAACGAAGAAAGAAAATACGTGTTTCGAGCCGGTAAAGGGTACAAACTATACCCTACGCGTAGAAGCAGGCAACCTGGACGCCCTGATTTACGTGTTAATGCACGAGGCGACACATATCGTCGACGCGGTAACGGAAATTACGCCACATCCCTCCGAACGAGACGCAGTCGTTGAACCCACACCGTTTACCAAAGGGGTCTGGCGTATGATGAACAAGCCTGACGCTAACTATATGGATTCTTTACTAGAACAAACCCGGTTCCGAAGCGGTCAGGCCCTGCCGATTAACCAGGCACCGGACGTGTATCGAAAACTCGCTCAAACGCCGTTTCCCTCGTTATACGCGATGGCTGCCTGGTTTGAAGACATTGCCGAACTGGCCACTATTTACCACCTGACTACCCAGTTAAATCAACCCTTTTACGTGATTGTTACGAAAGACGGAAAGGAGCTAGCTCGGTTCGAACCCATGCGTAACGAGCTGGTGAAGCAACGGTTAAATCAACTCGCCGCTTTTTACGTGAAATAATTTATTTCGTTGACGTTCCTTCCTACAAACTATTAATCTGCGTATCGTGTCATGCAAAAAAATCTGTTTGAGCATAAATTGAAGACGTTTGGCTTGTTGTCCGTAAGTCAGGATCAGACCGACTTCATCAACGGACCGGAGTATAAGCAGTACATCAAGATCCTGTTTCTACCTCCGGGCTACAAGGTCAGAGTCGAGTTTTAAGTTTAAGAAACACAGCGACCAGCCCGTTTCTTAGTTTGTCCCAAACAGTACCAGCAGCTAGAAGAATCGGGTTC